>DATIVW010000308.1:0-3325 GCA_035465595.1 Rhizomicrobium sp.
AAGCGCGCGCTGGCGCTGGTCGAAGCGGAAGTCGATGTCGTCGTCGTCGACAGCTCGCATGGACATTCCCGCAACGTGCTCGACGCCATCACGCGCATCAAGAAAGAGTCTAACTACACGCAGATCCTCGCCGGCAACATCGCCACCCGCGACGGCGCCCAGGCGCTGATCGACGCAGGGGCGGACGCGGTGAAGGTGGGCATCGGCCCCGGCTCCATCTGCACCACGCGCATCGTCGCCGGTGTCGGCGTTCCGCAGCTCACCGCGATCATGGATGCGGTGGAAGCCGCGCACAAAGCCGGCGTTCCCGTCGTCGCCGACGGCGGCATCAAATATTCCGGTGATCTTGCCAAGGCGATCGCCGCCGGCGCCAGCGTTGCGATGGTCGGCTCGCTCCTCGCGGGCACCGAAGAAGCGCCGGGCGAGGTGTTCCTCTACCAGGGCCGTTCCTACAAGGGCTATCGCGGCATGGGCAGTCTCGGTGCCATGGCGCGCGGTTCTGCGGATCGCTATTTCCAGGCCGAAGTGCAGGACACGTTGAAACTGGTGCCCGAAGGCGTCGAAGGGCAGGTTGCGTACAAGGGCCCCGTCGCCAATGTCGTGCACCAGATCATCGGCGGCTTGCGCGCCGCGATGGGCCTCACCGGTTCCAGGACGATCGCGGACTTCCACGGCCGCGCGAACTTCGTGCGCATCACCGGCGCGGGCCTTCGCGAAAGCCACGTCCACGATGTGCTGGTCACGCGCGAAAGCCCGAACTATCCGGGCGGGAATTGACCCCCGGCGCGCGGGTCCAGGCCGCCATCGACATTCTCGAAGGCCTGGCGACGAGCCGTTTGCCGGCCGATCGCTTCATCCGCGAATTCTTCCGCGCCCGCCGCTACGCCGGCTCGAAAGACCGCGCCGCGGTGAGCGAGCGGGTCTACGATGTGTTCCGTCACCGCGCCTCCTTCGCCTGGCGCATGGGCAGCGAAACCCCGCGCGCGCTGGTGATCGCATCGCTCCTGAAGGACGGCGCGGATGTGCCTGCGCTCTTCACCGGTGATGGCTATGGCCCTCCCGAATTGAACGACGAAGAACGCAACCGCATCGCCAAAGCGCCAGCCGAACCCGCACCGCATGTCAAAGGTGAATATCCGCAATTCCTCGAAAGCGAATTGCAGCGCGCCTTTGGAGAAGACGTCTCGCTCGAAATGTCCGCCATGCTGGAGCGCGCGCCGGTTGATCTCCGGGTCAATGCGCTCAAGGCGACTCGTGATGATGTTCTGGCGGCGCTGAAGGCCGAAGGCTTCGACGTGAGCGCCACGCGCTATTCGCCCTTCGGCATTCGTTTGCCCGCCGGTGCGCGCGGGCTGGAGCAGAGCAAGGCGTTCCTCTCCGGCGCCTTTGAATTCCAGGACGAAGCGGCGCAGGTCGCCGTCCTGCTTGCGCAGGCAAAGCCCGGATCGCGCGTTCTCGATCTGGCGGCGGGGGCGGGCGGCAAGTCGCTCGCGCTGGCGGCGGCGATGAACAACAGCGGCGAACTCACTGCGCATGACATCGACGAAGGCCGCCTTCGCCAGCTTGCGCCGCGTGCTGCACGCGCCGGCGTCACCATCATCACCACCCACGCCGGCCCGCAGCCGCCGAAACGGCCTTACGATCTTGTGCTGCTCGATGCGCCGTGCAGCGGATCGGGCACCTGGCGGCGCTCGCCGGAAAACAAATGGCGCCTCACGCCGGAGCGGCTCGACCAGCTCAATGCGCTGCAGGACAAGCTGCTCGACCAGGCCGCCGCCCGCGCCGCCGGAAAGGCGCGCATCGTCTATGCGACATGCTCCATCCTGCCGCGCGAGAATGAGGATCGGGTCGCCGCCTTCCTCGAACGCCATCCCGCCTTCAAGGTGATCCCCGCCAGCGAGATCTGGCGCGAATCGACCGGCAACCGCCCGCCGCCGGGCCTGGGCGAATTCCTGAAGGTGACGCCGCTGGTGGACGAAATGGACGGCTTTTTCACCGCCATTCTTGCGCGCGCTGCATAGAAGATGTGCATCGCCCGCCCGGGCCGTCCGGATCGCTGGACTCCTCCCGAACCCCTCAGGTAAATCCCGCCATGACCGCTCCCGTCCTCGTTATCGACTTCGGATCGCAGGTTACCCAGCTCATCGCGCGCCGGGTGCGCGAAGCGGGTGTCTACTGCGAAATCGTTCCCTTCAACAAAGTCCAGGAAGAACTCAATCGCGGCAAACCGCAGGCGATCATTCTTTCCGGCGGCCCGGCATCCGTCACCGAAAGCGACACGCCGCGCGCGCCGCAAGAAGTGTTCCAGCTGGGCGTGCCGGTTCTCGGCATCTGCTACGGCGAGATGACGATGAGCGCGCAGCTCGGCGGCAAGGTGGAAGCCGGTCACAATCGCGAGTTCGGCCGCGCCGACATCCACATCCAGAAGAAATCGCCGCTGCTCGCCGGCCTTGGCGATGCGAACGGCAACGAGCCGGTATGGATGAGCCATGGCGACAAGATCACCGCCATTCCGCCGGGCTTCGAGGTGATCGCCACGTCCGAAAGCTCGCCCTATGCGGTGATCGGCAACGAAGTGAAGCATTTCTATGGCGTGCAGTTTCATCCCGAAGTGGCGCACACCCCGCGCGGCGCCACGATCTTGAAAAATTTCGTCACGTCCATCGCGGGCGTGAAGCCCGAATGGAACATGCATGCCTTCCGCCAGCGCGAGATCGAGAAGATCCGCGCGCAGGTGGGCAAGGGCAAGGTGATCTGCGGCCTCTCCGGCGGCGTGGACTCGTCCGTCGCCGCGGTGCTGATCCACGAAGCGATCGGCGACCAGCTCACCTGCATCTTCGTCGACACCGGGTTGATGCGCGCGGGCGAGGCGGATGAAGTCGTCTCGCTGTTCAAGGGCCACTACAACATTCCGCTTATCCACGCCGAAGCGTCCGACCTGTTCCTCGGTCGCCTCGAAGGCGTCACAGACCCGGAGCAGAAGCGCAAGATCATCGGCTCGACCTTCATCGACGTGTTCGACAAGGAAGCGCACAAGATCGGCGGCGCGGAATTCCTGGCGCAGGGCACGCTCTATCCCGACGTCATCGAAAGCGTCAGCGCCACGGGCGGGCCCTCCGTCACCATCAAGTCGCATCACAATGTCGGCGGCCTGCCGGAGCGCATGAAGCTCAAGCTGGTCGAACCGTTGCGCGAACTCTTCAAGGATGAAGTGCGCGCGCTGGGCCGCGAGCTGGGCCTGCCGGAAACCTTCGTGGGCCGCCATCCCTTCCCGGGGCCGGGCCTTGCCATCCGCGTGCCGGGCGAGATCACGCGCGAGAAGCTG
>DATIVW010000309.1:0-4268 GCA_035465595.1 Rhizomicrobium sp.
CGGTGTTGCAGCGGCGCCATGCCGATGCTGGGCTTGAGCGGATTCTGCGGCGCGACCAGCCACCACACATAATCGAGGCCGAGCTTCTTCATGGCCAGATCGCTGATGTGCAGATGGCCTTCATGCGCGGGATTGAATGATCCGCCGAGGAGGCCGATGCGCATTCCCCGCGCCACGGGGCCGGGCGGCTTGATCCAGGGATGTTGCGCGGGCGCGGTCTTCATGGCCGCGTCTGTCCCGTGCCGCGCACGACATATTTGAAAGTGGTGAGCTGTTCCACGCCCACCGGGCCGCGCGCGTGCAGCTTGCCCGTGCCGATACCGATCTCCGCCCCCATGCCGAACTCGCCCCCATCCGCGAACTGCGTGGAAGCATTCCACAAGACGATGGCGGAATCGAGCGCGGCAAGAAACCGCTCCGCGGCGGCGGCATCGTCGGTGACGATGGATTCGGTGTGGTGCGAGCCATAGGCCTCGATGTGGCGGATGGCCTCTTCCACCCCATCGACCGATTTCACTGCGATGATGGCGTCCAGATATTCGGTGCGCCAGTCTTCTTCGGTCGCAGGCTTTGCATTTGGGAAAATGGCGCGGACAGATTCATCGCCGCGGATTTCGCAGCCGGCTTTCTTCAGGTCTTCGAGAATTGGAACGCCGTGTGATGCGAGAACCGCCTTGTCGATCAGCAAGGTCTCCGCCGCGCCGCAGACCCCGGTGCGCCGCATCTTGGCGTTGAGCGCAATGGCACGCGCCATGTCCAGCTTCGCGGCCTTATGCACATAGACATGGCAGATGCCTTCCAGATGCGCGAGCACCGGAACGCGCGCCTCGCTTTGCACGCGCGCAACGAGGCTCTTGCCGCCGCGCGGGATGATGAGATCGATCGCGCCGTTCAATCCCTGCAGCATCAGGCCGACGGCTTCGCGGTCTGTCGTCTGTGCGAGCTGGACGCAGGCTTCCGGCAAGCCCGCCGCCTGCAAGCCGTCCACCATCGCGGCATGGATCGCGCGTGAGGAGCGCAGCGAATCCGATCCGCCCCGCAGGATGACCGCGTTGCCGGACTTGATGCAGAGCGCGGCCGCATCCGCCGTCACGTTGGGGCGGCTTTCATAGATCATGCCGATCACGCCGATGGGCGTGGCGACGCGCGAAATATCCAGCCCGTTCGGCTGTTTCCAATGCGCCAGCGTGCGTGCCAAAGGATCGGGCAGCGCAGCGATGGCTTCCAGTCCCCTGGCGATGGCTTCAATGGATTTGCCGTTCAGCGTCAGGCGATCCAGCATCGCCGGGCTGCAATCCGTCGCGGCTTTCACATCCGCCGCGTTGGCCGAGAGAATCTCCGGTGTGCGCGCGCGCAAGGCCGAAGCCGCAACGCGCAATGCTTCGCTGCGGGTGTCGTTGGACGCTTCGCGCAAAGCCCGTGCCGCGGCGCGGGCGGCCTCGCCCATCGCCTGCATCTCGCGCGCAAGATCGCCGCTCATGCGCCGCCCGTCAGCGCGAGATCGTCGCGATGGATCATCTCGTCGCGGCCGCGATAGCCCAGGATGGCCTCGATCTCGTTGCTCTTCTTGCCGGCGATGCGTTCGGCATCGGAGGCGTTGTAGGCACAAAGCCCGCGCGCGATCTCGTTGCCCTGGCTGTCGCGCACGGCCACGGCGTCGCCGCGTTCGAACCGGCCGTCGATCTGGCGGATGCCAGCCGGCAGAAGGCTTTTGCCTTCGGCCAGCGCTTTCGCGGCGCCCGCATCCACGATGAGCGCGCCTTGCGGCTTCAGAACGCCGGCGATCCAGCGCTTGCGCGCCTGCGCGGGTGTGGTGCTGGCGTGAAAGCGCGTCGACTTCGCGCCCTGTTCGATCGCGCGCAACGGATGTTCCACGGCGCCTTTGGCGATCACCACCTCGCAGCCCGCGCCGGTGGCGATCTTCGCCGCGATCAGCTTGGACACCATGCCGCCGCGCCCGACGCCGGAGACGGATGCGCCCGCCATCGCTTCGATCTCGCGCGTGATCGCGGGCACGTCTGCGATGTGCCTTGCATCGGAATTGCTTGTGGGATCGGCGGTGTAGAGACCGTCGACATCCGACAGCAGGACAAGGCGATCGGCTTCCATCATGGAGGCGACGCGGGCCGCGAGCCGGTCATTGTCGCCGAAGCGGATCTCCGCCGTGGCCACCGTGTCGTTCTCGTTGATGACGGGAATGCTGCCGAGCGACAGCAGCGTCTTCAGCGTGGCGCGGGCGTTGAGATAGCGCGCGCGTTCCTCGGTGTCGCCGAGGGTGAGAAGAATCTGCGCGACTATGATGCCTTCACCGGAGAGAATATCGGCATAGGCCTGCGCGAGGCGCACCTGCCCTGCAGCCGCTGCGGCCTGGCTTTCTTCGAGTTTCAAAACGCCCGGCCGCAATCCCAAAGCCCGGCGACCAAGCGCAATCGCGCCGGAGGAAACGAGAATGACTTCCTTCTTCTCGCGCTTGAGCGCGGCGACATCGGCGCAAAGCGTCTTCAGCCAGTCGCGGCGCAGTTCCCCGGTTTCGGCATTGACCAGAAGCGCCGAACCGATCTTGACGACGATGCGTTTCGCATCGGCCATGTCACGGTGTCCAGGCGCGCGCGGTGGTGGTGCGCTTCTTGTCTTTCGCGCGGCGCCTGGCGATTTCCTTCACCATCAGGCGCAGCACTTCCGTCACGCCTTCGCCCGACACGCCGGAGATCAGGTGGACTTTCTCGCCGCTCGCTTTTTCCAGCGCGGCCTTTTTCTTGGCGATCTGCGTCTTGGGAATGGCGTCGATTTTGTTGAGCGCGAGGATCTCCGGCTTTTCCGCGAGGCCGTGGCCATAGGCTTCAAGTTCGCCGCGAATGGTCTTGTAGGCTTTCACGATCTCGCTTTGCGTGCCGTCGACCAGATGCAGGATCGCGCCGCAGCGCTCGGCATGGCCGAGGAACCGGTCGCCGAGGCCCGCGCCTTCATGCGCGCCTTCGATGAGGCCCGGCAGATCGGCGATGACGAAATCGCTCTCGTCGATCTTGACCATGCCAAGCTGCGGATTGAGCGTCGTGAACGGATAATCGGCGATCTTGGGTTTCGCCGCCGATACGCGCGACAGGAATGTCGACTTGCCGGCGTTGGGCAAACCGATCAACCCCGCATCGGCGATAAGCTTGAGGCGCAGGATGATCGTCTTCTCTTCGCCGGGTTGGCCGGGATTGGCGTGACGCGGCGCCTGGTTGGTGGACGTCTTGAAATGCGCGTTGCCGAAACCGCCATTGCCGCCCTTGGCGAGCAGCACGCGATCGCCCGGCTTGGCGAGATCGGCGATCAGCGTTTCGCCGTCTTCCTCGAAAATCTGCGTGCCGACGGGAACGCGGATGAGCGCATCCTCGCCATTGTGCCCGGTCATCAGCTTGCCCATGCCGCCTTCGCCGTTCTTCGCGCGGATGTGCTGCTGGTAGCGGTAGTCGATCAGCGTGTTGAGGTTCTCGACGGCTTCGGCATAGACGTCGCCGCCCTTGCCGCCATCGCCGCCCCACGGTCCGCCATATTCGATGAACTTCTCGCGGCGAAACGCGATGCAACCGTTGCCGCCCGCGCCGCTGAAGATATAGACCTTGGCCTGATCGAGGAATTTCATGCCGCAGCCTTTCGCGTGCGCGCGAAGTCACGGCGCATGATGGGGCGATGCGCGACATGCGCCGCCACAGTTTTGAATCCGGCCTTCTCGAAACTCGACGCAACGCCGGTGTAGATGCTTGTCGTGCTCTTCTTGACCGTGGTTTTCACTGGATAGGCTTCCAGGGCCGGTGCCTTCGATTTCCGGGCGAACTTCACCGCGCCTTCGATCAAGGCCGTCATCACGCCTTTGCCGCGCCAGCCCTTGCGGATGTAGAAGCAGGAGATCGACCACACCGGCACATCGTCCACGCGCGCGACCATGCGCGAGCGATCGAGCCCGGGAAGCGACGTGCGCGGCGTCACCTGCACCCAGCCGACGGCGGTGTCGCCGTCGAACGCGACAAGGCCCGGCGGCGGGCCCTTCCTGACGACAGCCTTGAACGCCACCTTGTTCTTCGCGGCGGGCGTTTTTTGATACGCGCTCCCGATCCGCCAGAACATGCACCAGCACCCGCCGCACGCGCCATTGTCGCCGAACAGCTCTTCGAGCTGCGGCCACAATTGGGGCGTGAGCGGGCGGATCTTCAGCGTCATGCAGCCTTCTTCTTCCAGAAACCGTCGCGCGTCAAAACAACCTTGTGGCAATAGACGGCGTGGCC
>DATIVW010000310.1:0-2079 GCA_035465595.1 Rhizomicrobium sp.
CATCGCGGAAAGCTTTTCGGATTGCACCAAACTTCTCATCGTCGATCACATCACCTCCGCCACGGCGATCGCGTTTCCGGTTGCGCAGATCGTGAAAGCGGCGCATGCGCGCGGCATTGCCGTTCTGGTCGATGGCGCGCATGTGCCCGGCCATCTGCCGCTGGATATCGAAGCCATCGGCGCCGATTGGTACACCGGCAACGCACACAAATGGCTGTTCGCGCCCAGAGGCTGCGGCCTTCTCTGGACCACGCCGAAACGCCAGGCGCAAACGCTTCCTGCAGTTCTCTCCCATGGTGCGCCGAGCGGCTACACCCAGGCCTTCGACTGGATCGGCACGCGCGATGTCACGGCGTGGCTCTGTTTCGAGGATGCGGCACGTTTCCATGATGCGATCGGCGGCGAATCACTCATGACGCGCAACCGAAAACTGGCGGCGGACGCCGGCGACCTGCTGGCCCGGCGTCTGGGCATGCAAATCACCGCGCCAGCGGCAATGCGCGGGGCGATGACCTGCTTGAGGTCGCGACTGTCATCGATCGACGGCGCGCGCGCGGCTTCTGTCATGCGGCATCTGCGCGAATGCTGCAGTGCAGTATTGCCGGTCTATGTTTTTGAAGGTGCGCTCTGCATCAGGGTTTCCGCGCAGATTTACAACGAAGCCCGCGACTACGAGACGCTCGCCAATGCATTTCCTGCTGCAATGCAGCAGAGTTTGGAGTCGTAACATTTGTGAAAATATCATTGCAGTGCGATAAAATGGCCATGTTACTATTGATACTATTCAGTAATTCGAGTGTTGCGCCGCAAACACAGTGAAATGACAAATCATCAGACATCAGGGATTTGCTGGAAATCTTCTTGAAGATTTTTGGCCGCCGCCTTTTTCTCTCCGCAACGCAACAAATCCAGTTGGCGATGTAGTCCGGAGCGATTTCTTCCGGCCGCTGACTCGTTGCACCAAGCGTCGGGCACCAGACGCGATGAATAGAAAGAGGGAAGCCAGTTTATGTCAGTAACGCGTTCAGTACGGACGAGCCGGTCCGCCACGCTCATCGGCGCATTGCTCCTTTCGACGGCCCTTGCGGCGCCGGCCTTCGCGCAGATCGAGGAAGTCGTCGTCACCGCGCAGAAGAAGACCGAAGACGCCCAGTCCGTTCCGATCGCGATCACCGCATTCACGGGCCAGGACCTCAAGGATCACCAGATCCAGCAGTTCAAGGACCTGGTCTTCAGCACCCCGAACGTCAGCTACACCAAGGGCAATTTCACCGGCTCCGACTTCCAGATCCGCGGCATCGGCATCACCGCCGTCGGTTACGACGCCGAATCCGGCGTGGCCGTGCATGAAGACGACGTGTTTCTCTCCAACCCGCCGCTCGCCGAAGCGAATTTCTACGATCTGGAGCGCATCGAAGTCCTGCGCGGACCGCAGAGCACCTTGTATGGACGCGGCGCCACGGGCGGCACGGTGAACATCATCACCGCCAAGCCGAATCTCGACGAATTCCACGCCGATCTCGAAGGCACCTACGGCAACTACAACCAGCAAGAGATCAAGGGGATGGTGAACATCCCGATCATCGAGGGTCAGCTCGGCTTGCGCATCGCCGGCGACTGGCAGCAGCGCGACGGCTTCGTGAAGAACGTCGCCAACGGCGACAAGCTCGACGGCCGCAACCAGTATTCGCTCCGCGGCACGTTGCGCTGGACGCCGACCGCGCGCACCACCATCGACCTCATCGTCGCCGGTTCGCACGAAGACGACAACCGCATGCGTTCGCAGAAGCAGCTTTGCTCGTCCGATCCGACGGGAACGCTCGGCTGTCTGCCGGACTCGCTGTCGAACGGCCTCGTCAATCTGAACGCCGCGCAGTCCACGATCGCATCCAGCGTGCAGGGCTTCAATTCGGCCTTCGCGGGAACGCCGCTTGCCGGTCTGGGCAACGCGTTGGGTCTCTACGATCTGTCGACGGCGCCGACGACGCCGGCGCTGTGTCTGACGGCGGGCAATCCGTGCAATCCGTCCGATCCGCGCAAGGTCTATTCGGATTTCGATCCGCGCTATAACGCGCAGGA
>DATIVW010000311.1:0-2520 GCA_035465595.1 Rhizomicrobium sp.
ACTAGCTTTGAGCCTGTTCCGGCGCGGCTTCCGCTTTCTTCTTGGTGAGATCTTCCCCGGTGACCTGATCGACGGCCTTCATCGACAGGCGAACCTTGCCGCGATCGTCGAAGCCCAGCAGCTTCACCTTCACGGCCTGACCTTCCTTGACCACGTCGGATGGCTTGTTAACGCGCTGCGCCGCAAGTTCCGAAACATGGACGAGACCGTCCTTGGGTCCGAAGAAGTTCACGAACGCGCCGAAGTCCATGACCTTCACGATCTTGCCGTCATAGATTTCGCCGATTTCCGGCTCGGCAACGATGCCCTTGATCCACTTGAGCGCGGCCTTGATCGACTCGCCGTCGGCGGAGGCGATCTTCACCGTGCCGTCGTCCTCGATGTTGATCTTGGCGCCGGTCTTTTCGACGATCTCGCGGATCACCTTGCCGCCCGAACCGATCACTTCGCGGATCTTGTCGGTCGGGATCTTGATCTGCTCGATGCGCGGGGCATGTTCGCCGAGCTGTTCGCGGCCATGATCCAGCGCCTTGTTCATTTCGCCCAGGATGTGCAAGCGCCCACCCTTCGCCTGATCCAGCGCGACCTTCATGATCTCTTCGGTAATGCCCGAGATCTTGATGTCCATCTGCAGCGAGGTGATGCCATCCGCGGTGCCGGCGACTTTGAAGTCCATGTCGCCAAGGTGATCTTCGTCACCCAGGATGTCCGACAGGACCACATAGCGGTGACCTTCCATGATGAGGCCCATGGCGATACCCGCCGTCGGCTTCTTCAACGGAACGCCCGCATCCATCAGCGCCAGCGAGGTGCCGCACACGGTCGCCATCGAGGACGAGCCGTTCGACTCCGTGATTTCGGAGACGACGCGCAGCGTATAGGGGAACTCTTCCTTCGTCGGCAGCATCGGATGGATCGCGCGCCAGGCGAGCTTTCCGTGACCGATCTCGCGGCGGCCCGGCGCGCCCATGCGGCCGGTTTCACCCACGCTGTAAGGAGGGAAGTTGTAGTGCAACATGAACGTCTGTTTACCGGTGCCTTCGAGGCTATCGACGAACTGCTCGTCTTCGGCGGTGCCCAGCGTGCAGACCACGAGCGCTTGCGTTTCGCCGCGCGTGAACAGCGCGGAGCCGTGCGTGCGCGGCAGGATGCCGACTTCAGCGACGATCGGGCGAACCGTGACGAGGTCACGGCCATCGATGCGCGTCTTGGTGTCAAGCACTGCGTTGCGCATGATCTTGGCTTCGAGGTCGTGGAAGAGGTTGCCGAATTCCTTGGCCGACATCTTGCCGTCGCCTTCGCCGACAAACCATTCCGCGGTTTTTTTCTTGATCTCGGCGATGCGGTCGCGGCGCTCGAACTTCACCGGGATCTGGAACGCGGCAGTCAGATTGATGCCGGCGATTTTCTCGATCTCTTCGATTTTCAGTCCCGTGTCGCTGTGCGGAACGGCGCGCGGCTCTTTGGCGGCCTTTTCAGCCAGCTTGATGATCGCGTTGATCGCGGTCTGCATGTGCTTGTGGCCGAACATGACGGCGCCAAGCATGGTCTTCTCGTCCAGCTCCTGCGCTTCGGATTCCACCATCAGCACCGCGTCAGCCGTGCCGGCGACGACCAGTTCCAGCTTGGAATTGGCCATGTCGTCGATCGGTGGGTTCAGCACGTATTCGTCATTGATATAGGCAACGCGCGCCGCGCCGATCGGGCCCATGAAGGGCACGCCCGAAATCGTCAACGCCGCCGAGGCCGCAACCATCGCAACGATATCCGGATCGTTTTCCAGATCGTGGGAGAGAACCTGACAGACGACCTGCGTCTCGTTCTTGTAGCCTTCGGCGAAGAGCGGGCGGATCGGGCGGTCGATCAGGCGCGAGATCAGCGTCTCGCGTTCCGTCGGCGCGCGCTCGCGCTTGAAATAGCCGCCCGGGATTTTGCCGGCGGCGTAATAGCGCTCCTGGTAATTCACGGTGAGCGGGAAGAAATCGATTCCTTCCTTCGGCTGCATAGCGCCGACGACGGTGGCAAGCACAACGGTCTCGCCATAAGTGGCGATAACCGCGCCGTCAGCCTGACGCGCGACCTTGCCGGTTTCGAGCGTGAACTTGCGTCCGCCCCATTCGAATTCTTCTTTGGAGATTTTGAACATGTTTTTGTTCCTTCATTCCCTGAAGCCGGATTGCTTCAGGCGTGTTTGCGGCGAGCTCTTTCTCACGGACAAACGGATAATGCGCGGGCCGCGACCATTCGCGACCCACACTGGAGTGTCTTGGCCTTGATGGAAGACAGCGCGCTCAGCGGCGCAGGCCCAATCGCGAAATCAGCGCCTCATAGCGCTTTCCGTCGGTTGCCTTGACGTAGTCGAGAAGACGGCGGCGTTGCGACACCATCTTGATGAGACCACGGCGGGAGTGATTGTCCTTTTTGTGGTCCTTGAAGTGCTCGGTCAGGTTGTTGATGCGCTCGGAGAGCACCGCCACCTGCACTTCCGGCGAGCCGGTATCGTTCGGCTGCGTCGCATAT
>DATIVW010000312.1:0-2277 GCA_035465595.1 Rhizomicrobium sp.
GCTCGATATCGTAGATCTGCCAGCCGATGGCGACGGACTGCACCTGCATCGCCACCGTCGACAGGAAACGGCTGGAGATGAAGCGGGAAAAGTCGCGGTCCCGGTAGATCGCGGGCGAGATGCTGTCCGTCATGCGAAGAGGTCGCGGGATCGGCGCGCCGAAATCAAGCCGCGCCTTGCCGCTTCAGCCATGTCTCGCGGGTGATCACCCAGAGATCCACGGGATAGTCCTTGCCGCCGATGCGAAGGTTCGTGCGCTCGCCCTTCGTCTCGCCCACGCGCCTGGCGACGTTCTGGGACGGGATGTTCGCAGGATCGATGCAGGAGACGATGCGGTCCAGCGGCTGGGTGAGAAAGCCGTAGCGGATCGCCGCTTCCGCCGCCTCGCTGGCGTAGCCCTTGCCCCAGTACTGCTTGCCCAGCGTCCAGCCCACTTCCACGCCCGGCCAGCCTTCGGGATTGATGAGGCCGACACGGCCCATCATCGCGCCGTCGGATTTGCGCTCCACCGCCCATTTGCCGTAGCCGCGCAGGGCCCAGTGGCCAATGAGGCTGGAAAGGCTGCGCCAGGCATCGCCCGGCTCCTGCACCGGGCCCAGGAACGTCATCACTTCGGGATCGGCGTGGATCGCGGCGAGCGGCTCGAAATCGCGTGGCTCCCAGCCGCGCAGGATGAGCCTTTCGGTTTCAAGGCGCGGAATCATGTTCATCCCCCATTCATCGCGGAAACGAGTTTTCGCACAAAAAGCCCCCGCGACATATCACGACAAAGCTCGCGCTTTCGATAACAGCCATGCCCTTTTTCGAACGCGTCGCGGCTCAAATGTCTCAGGCGTGCAAGACGCACCAAGGAGATTGAAATGTTGAAGTTGACCAAGTCCCTCAAGCTCGCAGGCCTTCTGACGCTGGCGCTGGGCGCGGCGGTGCCGGCGATGACGAGCGCGGCATCGGCGGAGCCCTATCAGCGCATCGAGCGCATGGCGCAGAACGATCATCGCGGGTTCGAGCAGCGCGGCTACGAGCATCGCGGTTTCGAGAATCGCGACGGACAGCGCGGTTTCGAACATCGCGGTGAACACCGCATGTTCTTCCACCACGGCTGGCGGCAGGGATGCCGGCACGGCCACCGCCACTGGCACCGCCGTTAAGCTGACTGGCTGAGGCCCTCACGCCAACGCCAGCAAAGAGAGCCTCCGCGGGGCAAGCCCCTCCACCCGCGGAGGCTTTTTCTTTTGAGTCCTTATTGGTCGAACAATCTGCGGCGCGCGCAAACGCGCGCCGGATTGCTTCTAGGCCAGTCGCGTGTCCAGCTTCTTGCAGGCGTCGATCAGGCCTTTCACCGAATCCGCCGACTTCATCAGCGATGCTTTTTCATCCGCCGTCAGGTCGAGCTCGACGATGCGCTCCACGCCCTTGGCGCCGATCACAACCGGTACGCCGAGATACAGATCCTTCACGCCATACTTGTTGTTCACATAGGCCGCGACCGGCAGAACGCGCTTCTTGTCGCGCAGATAGCTTTGCGCCATCTCGATGCCCGCGGTGGCCGGCGCATAGAACGCCGAGCCGGTCTTGAGCAGGCCGACGATTTCGGCGCCGCCGTCGCGCGTGCGCTGCACGATCTGGTCGAGTTTGTCCTGCTTGATCCAGCCCATCTTCACCAGCTCCGGCAGCGGGACGCCGCTGACGGTGGAAAAGCGCGGCATCGGCACCATGGTGTCGCCATGGCCGCCGAGCACGAAGGCCGACACGTCTTCCACCGACACGTTCATCTCGTCGGCGAGGAAGAAGCGGAAGCGCGCGCTGTCGAGAACGCCGGCCATGCCGACCACCATGTGATGCGGCAGGCCCGAGAACTGGCGCAGCGCCCACACCATCGCATCCAGCGGATTGGTGATGCAGACCACGAACGCGTTCGGCGCATGGGCCTTGATGCCCTCGCCCACCGCGCTCATGACTTTCAGGTTGATGCCCAGAAGATCGTCGCGGCTCATGCCCGGCTTGCGCGGCACGCCCGCGGTGACGATGACCACATCCGCCCCGGCGATGTCGGCATAGGAGTTGGTGCCCTTCAGCTTCGCATCGAACCCTTCGATGGGGCCGGCCTGCGAAAGGTCCAGCGCCTTGCCCTGCGGCAGGCCCTCCATGATGTCGAACAACACGACATCGCCGAGTTCCTTGGTGGCGATGAGATGGGCGAGCGTGCCGCCGATCTGTCCGCCACCGATGAGCGCGATTTTGCTGCGGGCCATGAGGATTTCCTTCTGGAATGGGTCG
>DATIVW010000313.1:0-8011 GCA_035465595.1 Rhizomicrobium sp.
GGAGCCGGGAGACCTGAAGAGCTTGCGGCTAACCGTCTGCGGCGCTGAAAGACTGCGCGACGAAACTCGCGCTTTCGTGCGCAAGAAGCACGGCATCGAGCTTCTCGAGGGCTATGGCGTGACCGAAGCATCGCCGGTCATCGCGGCCAACCGACCGGGCGCCAACAAGCACGGCACGGTCGGGCAGTTGATGGCCAACATGAAGATGCGGCTCGATCCGGCGGAAGGGATTGCCAATGCCGGACGGCTCGTGGTGAAGGGCCCCAACGTCATGCTGGGGTACATCAAGCCGGATGCGCCCGGCGTTATCGTTCCACCGCCGGAAGGCTGGCACGACACTGGCGACGTGGTTACAGTGGACGAAGACGGCTTCATCGCGATCAAGGGCCGGCTGAAACGTTTCGCGAAGATCGGTGGAGAGTCCGTTTCGCTCGCGGTTGTCGAGAGCATCGCCTCAGCACTCTGGCCCGAACACAGCCACGCCGCCGTAGCCATCGCGGACGGGCGCAAGGGCGAGCAGATCGTCTTGGCGACAACCTACAAGGATGCGACGCGGCAGGACTTGATCGGTTGGGCGCACAATCACGGCGTGCCAGACCTCGCCGTGCCGCGCCGCATCGTTTTCATCGATGAAGTGCCGGTGCTGGGCACCGGAAAGACGAACTACGGCGTGGTCCAGAAGATGGTGGATACCGCCGTTCTCGCCGAGGCGCGCTCGACATCGTACGAATGATCCGTGGGCATTAGCTCCCGGCTATTCGCTCGATGATATCTGCCGCGCGGGCGAGACCGCTTTCGGCGCGCACGCGTTCGCCCATTTCTATCGCCCTCTTCCGCATGGGCTGATCGTTCAAGACAACGCTTATCGCCTCGCTCAACTTCGCGGCGGTCAATGCCTTGTGCGGAATGCGGCGCGGACCGATGCCGCGATTTTCAATTTGCCGTCCCCAGAAGAACTGATCGCCGGCAAAGGGCACCACGATCTGCGGGATGCCGGCCCGCAACCCTGCGCCCGTGGTGCCGGCGCCCCCGTGATGGATAGTCGCCGCCATCTTCGGCAGAAGCCAGTCATGCGGAATGGCGTCCACAGCGAACACGTTGGCCGGCAGCTTGGCCGGCTTGTAGCCGCTCCATCCCGAAGCGATCACCGCACGCGCATCGTTTTTCGCGATCGCCTCCAGTACCATGTTCACTGTAGTTTCCGGATCCTTCATCACCATGCTGCCGAAACCAGCATAGACCGGCGGCGAACCATTCTCGATGAAACGCACCAGATCGGCCGGCGGCTGCCATGATGCAGGCGTGTCCTGAAACCAAAAGCCAGTCACCTCCACATGGTCCGGCCAGTCTCTCGGGCGCGGCAGGAAGGCTTCGCTATAGGCCATCAGGAACGGCTGCCCGCGACGCAATTCCAGCATCGTGGGGTTGTCCCAACCCGGCGGCGGCAGGTCGATCAGGCCGTGCGCATATTTTGCAATGGGCCTCGCACCGAGCCAGGCAATTTCAAAGTAGAGCCGGGACTCCAGCCAGTTCAGCCAGCCGGGCATCTCGAACGGAGGCACATTGATGAGTGAACAAGGAAACTCGCGCGTCGGCACGGCGGGCTGCATATAGGCGTGCGCGGCCTTGATGCCGAAGAGCTGCGCCATCATCGTGGCATAATAGTCCATCAGCCCTGTGCCGATGACGATGTCGGAACCCTCGCAATAACTGCGCACCTCCGGCGTCGTTATCGCCGCATATTTCTTTGCCACGTCATAGAACCAGCGCAGGAACACAAGCGGATTTCCGCCTTTGGCGAAGAATTTCTGCGCATCGGGGCTCATGAACTCAGCACGCAGATCGCCCGGGAGCGGTTTCAGCAATACATCGCTGCCCTCGATCATGCTTGCGAATTCGTGATGCGCAATGAAACGCACTTCATGCCCGCGTCGCGCAAGCTCGCGGCACAGCATCGCCGGCGGCTGGGCATCGCCGCGCGTACCTGCGGCGAGGATGCTTATGATCATGGGAGATCAGAACTCGGCTTCAAGATCGTCCAACGCTTCGGGCTCATCCTTGGCAGATTCGGTCCATTCGATCATGTCGGACATCGCAAGGATCGTTTCGCAATAATCCTGGGAGAGGCGGTCCGGCTTCACGTCGTAGGTCTTGAAGCGCGTGCAGACGGGAGCGTACATCGCATCGGCCATCGTCGGAGCATCGCCGAAAAGATAGGGGCCGCCATATTCCTCGAGGCAGTCCTTCCAGATCGCCGTCACGCGCGCGATGTCCGCCTTGGCGCTGCCCCAGATCTTGAAGTTGGGATGATGCGCCTTCAGGTTCATCGGCAGCGCGGAGCGCAGATTGGCGAAACCGGCATGCATCTCGCCGGAAACGGAGCGGCAGTGTGCGCGCGCCGCCCTCTCCTTCGGCAGCAGACCGTTTTCGGGATGAATCTCGCGCAGGTACTCGCCGATCGCCAGCGTATCCCAGATCCTCAGACCGTCGTGCTCCAGGCTCGGCACCAGAAATGACGGCGACAACAGCAGGAGCTCGGCCCGCGCGCCGGGATCGTCCGGCGGCACGATTTTCTCCACGAAATCCAGCCCGGCCATACGGCACATCAGCCAGCCCCTGAGGCACCAGGACGAGTAGTTCCTGCTGGAAATCGTGAGGACAGCCCGGGACACCGCGGATTAATCCTTTTCGCAACCGCAACAAAGTATTTCGCATTGCAGGATAGAATGCACTAGGCTTTTGCCAATCAGCCCGCGAATCGGGCGCGGGGGGGGCGTAACAGTTGGCATGATGTACGAGGCCTACCAGGCGCGGCAGGACTTGCTCGCTCCTCTCAGGATCTACGCCGATCTGACAGCGGCCATGCTGCAGGAGATGCGCGCCGGCCCATACGGCAACCTGCTCGCGCGCGCCGCCGGCGGCGCGGCCGAACTCGTCGCTCGCCTGCGCCTCACCCACAGCCGTCCCGACTATGGCATCGGCCATGTTGTCGTGGCGGGCATGGAAGCGGAGATCTGCGAGGACGCGGTACTGACCACGCCGTTCGGTACGCTTCTGCGCTTCAGGAAGTCGATCTCGCTCAATCAACCTCGCGTCCTGCTGGTCGCGCCCATGGCGGGTCACTTCCCAACTCTGCTCCGTGACACGGTTCAGACGCTGCTCCCTGACCACGACGTTTTTCTGACCGACTGGAAAAACGCTCGCGACATTCCGCGCAGCGCAGGTGCCTTCGGTCTCGACGACTATGTCGAGCACATCATGCGCTTCATCGAATACCTTGGGCCGGGCACGCACGTCATGGGCGTGTGCCAGCCCTGCAATGCGCTGCTCGCCGCGACCGCCTTGCTCGCGCAGTCGAACAGCCCCGCGCAGCCGCGCACGCTCACGCTGATGGCGGGGCCGGTCGATACGCGCATAAACCCGACGCAGGTGAATGCGCTCGCAGCCAACAACCAGATCGAATGGTTCGAGAAGAACCTGATCTCCACGGTGCCTGCGCGGTATCGCGGCGCGCATCGCCGCGTTTATCCCGGCTTTCTGCAGCTGGCGAGCTTCATGTCGATGAACATGTCGCGCCATGTCCGCGCGCACCTCAACCTGTTTGAACATGTTCTCCTTGGCGAAGACACCAAGGCCGACGCCACGCGCAAATTCTATGACGAGTATTTCGCGGTATTCGACATGCCCGCGGAGTTCTACCTGCAAACCGTGCAGCGCGTGTTCCAAGAGCATCATCTGGCGCGCGGCGAGTTTGTCTGGCGCGGTGAGCATGCGGATCCTGCAGCGATCCGAAAGACCGCGCTGTTCACCATCGAGGGCGAGCGGGACGACATCTGCGCCCCCGGCCAGACCGTGGCCGCGCATGATCTGACGCCCGGCATCCGCGCCAACCGCAAGCACCATTATCTGCAACCCGGCGTCGGGCATTACGGCGTGTTTTCCGGACAGCGCTGGCAGCGCGAGATCTACCCGGCCGTCCGCGACTTCATCGCCGCCAACTAGTAGGCCTTCTGCGCCATGACTTCTTCGTGGCGCGCGACGATTGCTGGCCATAGCGCTGCCGCCTCCGGATGGTCGAGCAGAAAATCTGCTTTCAGGACCGAAACCAGCTCATCCGCGTCTTCGATGATGTGATCCTCGAAACCCTTCGGCGTCACCTTGCGCAGCACGCGGCCGCGCAGGGAGTTGATGCCGGCCGGCGTCTGGCGGAAGCAGAACAGGTTCTGCCGGAAATGCGATTGCGGGTCTTCCTGCAGATGCGCGCATTTCGCGGCGAGTTCGGTCTCGCTCGCCGGCGCGAGGTTGAAATCGAAGCTGGCGGCTGCGCCGAAGGGATGGCTGTGCAGGCGCCACCAACGGTCATCGACGCGGCGCAGGCTGAAATCGAAGCCGCCGGAGCGGAACGCGCCGGTCGCGACCTTGATCGGATCGCGCGGCCCGTCGCCAAAACCGACATCGGCCAGGTAAAGGCCCTCCGGCAACTCCACGCGCAGCACCAGGTGATTGGCGTTGGACGCGTCGCCAGCGAACTCGCGCATCACGGCGCCCGTCGCGCGCGTCACGTTGAAACCCAGCTCGCCCAGCGCCCAGCCAAGCATGCCGTTCATCTCGTAGCACCAGCCGCCGCGCTTGCGCTCCACGATCTTCTCGTAGATCGCGGGCCGCTCGATCGTCACCGGGCGGCGAAGCTGAACGTCAAGATTCTCGTATGGGATGGAGACGAGGTGCGCACGGTGAACGGCAACAAGCCCCGCCAGGGTCGCCGGCGGGCGCTCCTTCAGTCCGATCCGGCGCAGATAGGCATCGACATCCATCACACTACTCAACCCACACTACCGCCCCGATGCGGCGCGCACCGCACAAAGCATGGACGATCCACGCGTGCAAGCCTCGTTCAGATCTGGTCCCGGAGCGTGACCAATGCGTGCTTCTCTTCAGTGCCGCGCCGGAACTCGATCATGATCTTCGATCCCGCCGGGCGTGTCCGCAGCAAAGCCCGCGCAGTTGCGAGCTGTTCCGGCTTCACGCGCTTGCCGTCGATCGCCGTGATCACGTCGCCCTTCTGCAGTCCGGCATCTGCGGCCGGACCGCGCGCGGATACCGAGTTCACCATATAGCCGTCGTCGGATGCGTTGATCCACATGCCGGAGCGATCGAATGTCCCAATATCGGCCGGCCGCGGCACGATCTGCTTCAGGTACATCGTCTGATGCGCGTAGTCGAGGGTCACGATAAAGCGCTTGAGGAACCCGCTCCCGATATTGCCCAGGAAATTCGGATCGCTCATCGAGCCGGAATGCGGGCTATCCAGATCAGCTACGACGTTGTCTTCCTTCAATCCACCCAGCGTGAGTGACGGAAGGCGCACGACGTAGGATTCCACCGGTCCGCCGACACCCCAGCCCGTCACGGCCGTGATGCCATTCGAATATTTCTGGCGCAGCTTGTACTGCTCGACGGATGGCGAGGTGATGTCCACCTCGCTGCGCGAGCCGGTGTCGATATCGAAGATGCCGGCAATACCCGCCGCTTCGCCTTCAACTTGTGGAAGATGATCGTAGAATTTGAACGGCACGGCCTTGCCCGCATCCAGAGGCTTGAACCTGGAGGGATCGGTGAACGTCAGCGTGCGCGCGCCGTAGTCGATGCGCGTCACCATCCGCCGGATGAGTTCAAATCCAACCATCGCGTCGACCGGGATGCCTTCGACGGACTTGTCATACACATTCTGCACGATCGCCGTTTGGTCATGCAGGTGCACGCCGCCGATGGCGATGTCGCTCACCTTCGCAAAACCGCTGAGCACCGTGCCTTTTCCGGCGCCCGATCCCACGGAGGATCCGACGGAATTGAGGCCGATGTCCTTGATGACCTTCTGCGACAGCAGATTGTGCCCACCGGTATCGAGGATGAAAGTGTATGGGCCCTTTCCGTTGACCGTGCCTTCCACGTAGATGTGATTGTTGGGCAGCCGGAACGGCACCGTCACGCTCGCGGCATTGCCGTCAATGGTCGCGCCGGCTGGCGGCGCGGTCGGGCGCGAATAAGCGGAGATTGGTTGCGCCGGCCCGATCGTCAGCTTCTGCAAGATCAGCGTGTCATAATTGTCCTTGCCCGTGCCGCCGTCCTCAACCCATTTGTGGGCCACGGTGAAACCGTTCTCGCGGCGATAGTCGGAATAGATTTCGCGGGTATGGAAGAACTGGCGGTCCTCGGCGATCTGCGTCAGCAGGTGCGTGTTCGAGTCGAACCAGGCATCGAACCGCTTGCCGCCATTCGGCGTCACAACCAGGTGATCGTTCAGCGCGCCATTCAGGTCTTCGCGCCCGACATAGCGAATGGAAGCGCCGCTATGGTCGGCGCGCCACCACAGATTGGCGTTGCGATAGGCCTGGTTGACCGCGACCGCGATCCTGTCCCCGCCTTCCTGTGCCGTATTCGCGCCGGACAGATCGCGCATCCATGGCGTCTTGCCATCGTAGCCTGCACCCTCGCTGATGGGGCCCGCCTTCTGCGTGTCGACATACGCGCCGGTGGCGATGTCCTGCGTGCTGCTTGCGGTGCCGGTGAGCCCTTCACCGGAAAACGCAAATTCGAAACGCGCGGCGCCGGATTCCGGAAGCGCTCCGACGGCCGCTTGGTTGGCACGCAACACGGCGTCCGCGTCGTCAGCCGTACTCGCCGGTGCCAGCGCGAAAACGGGCAACGCAAGGCACGTTATCGACAACAATTTTATCACGAATGGAATCCCTCTGTGCGCTGCGCTCCATGCAGCACATCGAAGCTAGGAACCCATTTCACTTTTACAAGCATGTGCGCCGCATGGGCGGTTCGCTCAAACCGCCCCGCTCTGCTCCACCGGCAACGGCATGCGGAAGCCGATCGCGATCCGGTTCCAGATGTTGATGGTGCCGATCAGCAAGGTCAGATCGGCGAGTTCGGCATCGCTGAACTGCGCCCTTGCTTCGGCATAGGCGCTGTCCGGCGCATGGGTCTGTGAGATCAGCGTCAGCGCTTCGGTCCAGGCCAGGGCAGCGCGCTCGCGGACCGTGAAGAGCTCGGTTTCGCGCCACGCATCCAGCACGTAGAGACGCCGCTCGGTCTCGCCCAGCTTGCGGGCGTCGCGCGAATGCATGTCCAGGCAGTAGGCGCAGCCGTTGATCTGCGAGGCGCGCATCTTCACAAGATGAATTAGCGATTCCTCCAGTCCGCATTCGTGGAGGTATTTCTCCATCTCGATCATGATCTTGGTGCCGCCGGGGGACGATTTGTAGAAGCCGAGACGCTCGCTCATGGGGAACTCCTTTCGTTTCAGACGATAAAGACGTTCGGGGCGGTACGGCTGTGACAATCACCTTCTCTTTTCCATCGGCTGTTCCAGCATATTTCTGAAAACTCCATGCACTCTCATTGAAAGAGTGAAAGTGGTGCGGGACGGCATGAGGGCGTGTGCACTGGAAGAAGCTCTTCTTTCGAAGAGAGGAGTGGAACGGGAAGACTCTGCCGGCATCCCGCGCCCGGCGCCTTCAGTCCCGCTGTCCGTTTGCCGCTGCTTTCCCGGCAATGCTGTTCGGTCGCATGGCGGCAGCGGCATCGGTGGCGACCTCCGCCTCTTCGTTGGAGGCACTCCGGAGGTCGGCGGCCCCACCCGGCCACCAGGACGGTCCGGTCCGCCCTCATGGATAAGATAGATCAAATACCAGAACATTATTAGAACGGGGCGGCCATTTTTGTGAAATTTCTCCGTTTTCTAGGACGCAGTCTGGAAAAAGGGCCGGAATCAAATTATTTTCAACTTCGCTACAGGGGACCCTTGCATAGTGTGAAGTTAGTGCTAGATAGAACTTCGCAATAGCAAGGGAGGCGGACAAAGGCGCGTCGTGACTGAGGAAACCCAATACACGCGCAAATTCCGTAAAGAACTCATGGCCGGGCTTTCATCGCTCGTCCTGCTGGCTGTACTCGCCCGCGCCGGACGCGAAATGTACGGATACGAAATCGCCAAAGCCGT
>DATIVW010000314.1:0-10577 GCA_035465595.1 Rhizomicrobium sp.
CTGGTCAAGGAAATCCAGGACGTCTACCGGCTGCAGGGCGTGAAGATCAACGACAAGCACATTGAAGTGATCTGCCGCCAGATGATGCAGAAGTACGAGATCACCGACGGCGGCGACACCACGCTGCTCGCCGGTGAGCAGGTCGACCAGATCGAGCTGGACGAGGCGAACAAGAAGGCCGAAGCCGAGGGTCTCAAGCCCGCCGAAGGCCGCGCCGTTCTGCTCGGCATCACCAAGGCGTCGCTGCAGACGCGCTCGGTGTTCTCGGCCGCTTCGTTCCAGGAGACGACCCGCGTGCTCACCGATGCGGCCGTCAACGGCAAGGTCGATACGCTGGAAGGCCTCAAGGAGAACGTCATCGTCGGACGCCTCATTCCGGCCGGTACCGGCGGCGCCATCGCGCGCCTGCGCCATGTCGCAACCGAGCGCGACAAGGCGATCCAGGAAGAGGACGCGAAGAACGCGCCTGTCGCCCAGATCGAGGGCCCGGTGGCCGCGGAGTGACACGCCGGCGGGCGTGTCATCCCCGGCGAGCGCGCTAAAGCGCGCGAGGGAAGGGGATCTCGCGAAGATATGGGGCCAGCGGAAACGCTGGCCCTTTTCTTTTGAACGGCGGAAATGACAGCAGAACGGTGCAAGGATCGGGTGGCAAAAGCACTGTTCCGGGACCATCTTTATGTCATGAACGACTCCGCGCATCGCTGGGGTGCTTTTGACACCCGCTTCGGGACCTTCGCCGCGTCCGTGGACGAGGCGGGCCGGCTGGTGCGCTTCAGCTTTCATGCCGACAAGCGCCGCCCGCGCGGCATCGAGGATGATGCGGCCGTGGCGCATGTGCGCAAGCAGGTCGAGGAGTATTGCGAAGGCAAGCGCCGCGCTTTCGAACTCGCGGCGCACATCGAGGAAGGCTCGGAATTCGAACGCGGCGTGTGGGATGCGATGACGCGCATTCCCTACGGCGAAACAGTCTCCTACGGTGCCATCGCAAAGGAGCTTGGCGGCGGGCCGGAAGCCGCGCGGGCCGTCGGCGCAGGATGCAACAGCAATCCCATCGCGCTGATCATCCCATGCCACCGTGTCGTCGGCGCGAACGGAGCGCTGGTTGGCTTCGGCGGTGGCTTGCCGCTCAAGCGCGCTCTTCTGGATTTTGAGTCCGTGGTCGTCGGCCGCCCCCGCGATCTCTTCGCCACGGCCTGAACGATCTTCTGCGGGCCCCCGCGACAATGCCCAATTGCCCCGCGCATCGCATGGCCTATGCTCCATCCGGACAAGGGAGGAAACCATGCGGCTTCGCCAGATCGCGCTCGTGGCGCGGGATATTGAACCGGTCCATGCGGCGCTGAACGCCGTGTTCAGGTTGAAGATCGCTTTTCGCGATCCGGGCGTGGGCGTTTTCGGGCTCGTGAACGCCGTGATGCCGGTGGGCGGCGACTTTCTGGAGATCGTGCAGCCGGTGAAAGACGATGCTTCGGCGTCGCGCTATCTTCACCGGCGCGGCGGCGATGCCGGCTACATGCTGATCTTCCAGGCGCCGGATGCGCTCGCCCATCGCGACCGCCTGGCGGCGCGCGGCATCCGCCTCATCGCCAGGCACGACACGCCGCAATACACCTTCACGCATTTCCATCCGGGCGATTTCAATGGCGTGCTGACCTCCATCGACACCGAGGGCGATGGCACCTCCTGGCGCGAGCCGATGGGCAAATGGCCGCCGGCCGGAAAGAGCTGGAAGGATCATCTGGCGCCGGACGACATTCTCGGAATCGCGGGCGCGACGGTGCAGTTCAAGGATCCATCCGCCATCGCGCAAAGCTGGTCGGAGCTGTTCGAGGTGGAGCGCGCCGGCAATACGATCCTGTTCGACAATGCCGAAATCCGCTTCGTGTCGCCGGTGGATGCGGACGGCACGGGTATCGTCGGCATCGATATCGCCGTGCGCGATCCGGCGGCGATCCTTGCGCGTGCAGCCAAGGCGAATATGCCCGCTAAAGACGGCGCTGTGCGGATCGGCGGCGTCGATTTCTCGCCCGTGAAGGCTTAGCGGCCTTCGAATTTCGGCAGGCGCTTTTCGACCTTCGCGCGGAACGCTTCCATCGTGTCCTGCGTGCGGAAAAGGGCCATGTGCTTTTCCGCTTCCTTCAGGACGAATTCGCGGAAGGACATGGACTCCGCCGCCACGAAATGCGCCTTCATGGCTTTCAGGGCCAGCGGCGCGGATGCGGCCAATCGTTCCGCGATCGCGCGGACATCGCCTTGAATGGTCGCATCGGAAAAGACCCGGGAGACAAGTCCGATCCGATGCGCTTCCGCGGCATCGAATTTTCCAGGCAGGAAATAGAGTTCGCGTGCCTTCGCCGGTCCGACGATCCGCGACAGCGACCATGGTCCGCCCATGTCTCCCGCCACGCCGACATCCAGAAAAGCCGTGTTGAATCGCGCGGAGGGCGAAGCGAAGCGCAAATCGCACCCCAGAGCCCATCCGAGGCCGGCGCCTGCGCATGCGCCTTCGATCGCCGCAATGGTGATGGCGGGCATCTCATGCAGCAGCACGGGCGTCAGATAATCTTCCGGCACCATCGCGCGCGTGCCGGTGGGCTCGCCGGAGGCCGTCACGCCCAGATCCGCGCCGGGACAGAAATCGTGTCCCGCGCCGCGCAGGATCAGAACGCGAATGGCATCGTTCTTTGCGAGCTTGCCAAGTATGCCCGCCATCTCGATCACCATGCTGACGAGCATGGAATTGCGCCGTTCAGGCCGGTTCATCGTGACGGTGGCGATGGCGCCGTCGATCTCGACCAGAATCGCTTTGTCCATCGTGATGTCCTCCCATGCAGTCGGGGATTGTGGGGGCAGGGACATCAAAAGCGCAAATCGGGAGGCACGGCATCGGCGTTGGTGTAGGATCGCCAAATGCTACCCAAACCCTACACTTGGGACCGCGAAGCGGCCCGCGCCGGAAAATACAACGGCAAGTTCATCATCGGTGTCGTGACGACGGGCATCTATTGCCTGCCGTGTTGCCCCGCGCGCCAGCCCAAGCCGGAGAACGTCCGCATCTTCGCCACGGAAGAGGAGGCGAAGGCCGCGGGGCTGCGCGCGTGCAAACGCTGCCGGCCGGATTTGTTCTATAAGGGCGAGGACGAGAACATCGCCTTGTTCGAGGGCCTGCAGGGCCGCGTCCGCGGTGCGCCGCAGGACTTCGCCGATGCCTCCGCGCTGGCGAAAGCCTGCGGCGTCAGCCAGACCAAGCTCGGCGAACTCTTCCGCGAACATGCCCACCTGGCGCCCGCCACCTGGCTTCGGCGCGAGCGCGTAAAGGCCGCGACCATGCGGTTGCTGGGTACGAATGAAAAGGTCGTCGACATCGGTTTTGCCGCGGGCTTCGAAAGCGAGTCCGTCTTCCACCGGCAGTTCCTGGCGCATGCGCGCATGACACCCGGCGCATACCGCGCGCTGAACGGGGCGTCTGTGTTCCTTCTGCAATTGCCCTCGGGCTATCGCACGGCGGAAGTGCTTGGCTATCACGCGCGAGATCCGGAAGGTCTCTGCGAGCGCAGCGAAGGCAATCGTATCTGGAAGGCGTTGCACACGCAGGATGGTCCGGTCGTTCTTGAGGTATCTTTCGAGAGCGAAGGTGCGTGGTGCCGCGTGCACGGCGCGAAGACGAAATTGGGTAGCGCCAGCATGGCCTTCCTGCATGCCGTGGCGCTGAAGATGCTGGGTCTCAACAACGAGGTCTCGCTCTTTGAGACGCGCATGTCCCGTGCGCCTCGCACCGCGACGATGATCGCGCGGCAACGCGGCCTGCGCCTGCCGTGCATACCGACCAATTTCGATGGCTTGTGCTGGGCCATCATCGGCCAGCAGATCAATTTGAAGTTCGCGGGCTCGCTGCGCCGCGAGATCATCGGCATGGCGGGCGAGAAGGTCGGGGACATGATCGCCCATCCGACCGCCGAATGTGTCGCCGATATCGGCGCGGCCGCGCTCACGAGGCGCCGCTTCTCGCGCTCCAAGGCCGAATATCTGATGGGCGCGGCGGAAGCTGTCGCCGAAGGCAAGCTCGATGTCGAAGGTCTGCCGGAAGGTTCGGCGGTCGCGGCGGAGAAGAAGCTGACGGCGCTGCGCGGCATCGGCACCTGGACGGCGCGTTACTACATGCTTCGCGGGGGATTTGCGGATGCAGCGCCGGTTGGCGACAGCGCGCTGGCGACCGCACTGCAGAAACTCCACGGCCGCGATGAGCGCCCGGATCATGGCGAGGTGCACAAGATGATGCTGGATTTCGCGCCGCATCGCTCGCTCGCCACCATGCATCTGTGGACCAGCCTGAAGGCAGCGGCGTGAAAGCAGAAAAGCGGTATTGGGCGCCGATCGAATCCAAATTCGGTGATTTCGTGGCCTGGGTGGACGGCGAGGGCAGGCTCCTGCGCTTCAATCTGCATGCAACGGGTGCGGCGCATGTCGATCCCCTCGCGGAAAAGAATGTGAAGGCATTGCGCGACGTGCAGAAGCAGGTATCGCAATACGATGCCGGAAAGCGGCAGGATTTCGATCTCGAACTGGCATGGGAAGGCCCGCCTTTCCATCAGAAGGTCTGGAAGCTGCTTACCAGAATTCCCTTCGGCGTAACGACGAGTTATGCCGCGCTCGCGGCGAAGCTCGGCAAGCCCAAAGCGTTTCGCGCTGTCGGCGCGGCGAACGGCGCAAACCAGATCGCGCTCGTCATGCCTTGCCATCGCGTCATCGGCAGCAACAATACGCTGACGGGCTTCGGCGGCGGATTGCCCATGAAGCGCGCGCTCCTGCAACACGAGGCACGAGTGGCTGGAACGCGGCTCGATCTCTTCGGCTAAAGATCAGATGTCCGTGCTGATCTGGATGCCGAGGCGATAGCGCTCCGCGTCCACGTGAAAGCCGTCGCGGACGGTCCCGGGCGCGTGGCTCGCATCGTTGGCCCAGGGCAGCTGCGCCTGCGCCCCCAAGGTCACCTTGAAGGGGTGGCCTTCGTAGTGCAGCGTCGGGCCGAGATAGTAGACGTTCGACGCGGGATGCGCGCCGCCGATCAGGCCTTCGAATTCATTTTCGTTGTTGAATTCCATGCCGACGGAGAATTCCGGCGTCACGTTGTAGGCGGCGCCAAGGAAGAATTCGATCGCGCTTCCCTTGTTCCAGTTGCCGGAATCCCGCTCCCAGGTATTTTCGAAATTGATGTTTGCAGCGATGCGCAAATCATCGTTGAAGAAGTTCTTCTGCAGCAGGATCTTGGCTTCCAGTTCGCGCGACTTGTCGCCGAAGCTGGGCTCCAGGTAGACGGCGAGACCGACGGGATCGAAATAGACGTTCAGGAAGCGATAGATCGCTTCGCCCGAGACGCTGAATTCGCGCTCGGTGGTGTTCGCGCCGGAAGGCGCGTGCAGCCTGATGCGTTCCCATTCGTAGTTGCCGGACAGCGAAACCTGGAAGTCGTCGGTGACGCCCCATTCCACTTCGGTGCGGGACAGGATGCTGTTGTAGGACTGGCCCGGCTTCTGGGTAGCCCAGATCACCTTCTGCTCCAGTTCCTTGCCGCCCTCGGTTTCGATGTCTGTGGTGTAGATATTGATGAAGGGCTGGTCGTCCGCCCTGGCTGCCCCCGCCATGACCAGGAGGGACATGAGTCCGCCCACGGCCAGTCTCGATACACGCATACGCCCAGCTCCTAATATTGATAATCGTTCTCAATTATGAGTGACAATCGCGGGAACATTGGGGTTTGTCAATGAGACTTACTCGCAAAACTATCGCAGGCGACTACCTGGAGGAAGACTCAGATTAGGCTGGCCGGGTCGAAAAACGGGGGAATCACATGCCTGACAATCTGCTCACGCCCGT
Organism: Rhizomicrobium sp.; assembly: GCA_035465595.1. Classification (GTDB taxonomy): domain Bacteria; phylum Pseudomonadota; class Alphaproteobacteria; order Micropepsales; family Micropepsaceae; genus Rhizomicrobium. The sequence continues at coordinate 5,875 of DATIVW010000314.1, forward strand.
CCTGGCGCTGGTCGTCTGGACGCTCATCATCTGGATCTGGATGTACGCCACACGCATTCCGGCGATGAACCGGATCAAGCTGGATCCGCAAGCTGCAAGATTCCCGGGCTCGCTGGACGTTTTGCCCGATTCCGCCCGGCAGGTGGCCGACAATTACAACCACTTGATGGAACAGCCGACGATCTTCTATGCGCTCCTGTTCTATATCTATCTGGCCGGCCGGGTGGACCAGACCGCGGTCTGGCTGGCCTGGGCCTATGTGGTCCTGCGGGTGGTCCACTCCCTGATCCAGTGCACGGTCAACCGCGTCACCCTCCGCTTCACGGTTTTCGCGGCAAGCACGCTGGTTCTGATGGTCATGGCGGTCGGGGAAATCATCCCGTTCTTCGGTTGAGACCTGGCCCGCGCCGGTCCCGGCGGCCGGTGCGGGCAGGCTCGCGAAACCCTGCGGATCGGCGGCTTTTTGCGCCGCCGGTAATATCCTTTCGCGGGGCTTGACCCCCAAAAGTTACCCTTCTATATAGCCGCACCTTCCAGGGCAGGCTGTCTCGCGGAAATCCGCGAAAAACGTTGCTGGGAAGCCAGTTTAACAGCGTGAGACCGCGCGACTCAGGGCGAAGCCCTCAGTCCTCCGCGATCAAGCGGGGCAGGCCCAACGGCCCGCGCCCCGAAATTCATTTTCGCCGTGCAAACGGCATTGGAACAGGAAGACGTATGCCGACGATCAATCAGTTGATCCGCAAGCCGCGCGGCGAAAAGCCGAAGCGCAACAAGGTGCCGGCGCTCAAGGAGTGCCCGCAGAAGCGCGGTGTCTGCACGCGCGTCTACACGACGACGCCGAAGAAGCCGAACTCCGCGCTGCGCAAGGTGGCGAAGGTTCGTCTGACGAACGGCTATGAAGTCGTGAGCTACATTCCCGGTGAAGGCCACAACCTTCAGGAGCACAGCGTCGTGCTCATCCGCGGCGGCCGCGTGAAGGATCTTCCGGGCGTTCGCTATCACATCATTCGCGGCGTTCTCGACACGCAGGGCGTGAAGGACCGCAAGCAGCGCCGTTCGCTCTACGGCGCCAAGAAGCCGAAATAAGGATCGCACAGTATGTCACGTCGCCACCGCGCAGAACGCCGTGAAATCAACCCGGACGCCAAGTTTGGCGATCTGGTGCTCGCGAAGTTCATGAACAGCCTCATGTACGACGGCAAGAAGTCCGCCGCCGAAGGCATCATCTACGGCGCGTTCGATACGATTCAGCAGAAGACCAAGAGCGATCCGCTCGTCGTCTTCCACGAGGCGCTGCGCAACGTCTCGCCGGCGATCGAAGTGAAGTCCCGCCGCGTCGGCGGCGCGACCTACCAGGTGCCGGTGGAAGTCCGCTCCGACCGCGCCCGCGCGCTCGCGATCCGCTGGCTGATCACTGCCGCGCGCGCCCGCAACGAACCCACCATGATGGGCCGGCTGTCCGGCGAGCTCATGGACGCAGCGAACAATCGCGGCAACGCCGTGAAGAAGCGCGAAGACACCCACAAGATGGCGGATGCGAACCGCGCGTTCTCGCACTACCGCTGGTAACGAAAGTCACGAGTTAGAAGATGGCCCGCACAACCCCCCTCAACATGTACCGGAACATCGGTATTGCCGCGCACATCGACGCCGGCAAGACAACGACGACCGAGCGCATTCTCTATTACACGGGCAAGTCGCATAAAATCGGCGAAGTGCATGACGGCGCCGCCACCATGGACTTCATGGAGCAGGAGCAGGAGCGCGGCATCACGATCACGTCCGCCGCGACGACGTGCTTCTGGAAAGATCACCGCATCAACATCATCGACACGCCCGGCCACGTGGACTTCACCATCGAAGTCGAGCGTTCCATGCGCGTGCTCGACGGCGCGGTTGCCGTGTTCGACGCCGTTGCCGGCGTTGAGCCGCAGTCCGAGACCGTGTGGCGCCAGGCCGACAAGTATCACGTTCCGCGCATCTGCTTCGTGAACAAGATGGATCGCATGGGCGCGAACTTCCAGCGCTGCGTCGACATGATGATCGACCGCCTGGGCACCAAGCCGATGATCATCGCCTGGCCGATCGGCGCCGAAGCGGAATTCAAGGGCATCATCGACATCGTGAAGATGAAGGCGCTGGTCTGGCACGAAGAGCAGCTCGGCGCGAAATACGACGAAGTCGAGATTCCGGCCGAGTACAAGAACAAGGCCGAGGAACTGCACACCCAGCTCGTCGAATTGGCGGTCGAGCAGGACGAAAGGCTTCTCGAAGCCTATCTCGACGGCAAGATGCCGTCCTACGAAGCCCTTAAGAAGTGCATCCGCAAGGGCGCGATCAACTTCGCGTTCGTGCCGGTGCTGTGCGGCTCCGCGTTCAAGAACAAGGGCGTCCAGCCGTTGCTCGACGCCGTCGTCGACTACCTGCCGTCGCCGCTGGACATTCCGCCGGTGAAGGGCGTTGATGACAAGGGCAACGAAGTCGAGCGTCCCGCCGACGACAAGGCGCCGTTCTCCGGCCTCGCATTCAAGATCATGGACGACCCGTTCGTCGGTTCGATCACCTTCGTGCGCGTCTACTCGGGCACGGTCACGTCCGGCACGGGCGTGCTGAACTCGGTGAAGGACAAGACGGAACGCGTCGGCCGCATGCTTCTGATGCATGCGAATTCCCGCGAAGACGTGAAGGAAGCGAATGCCGGTGACATCGTCGCGCTCGCGAGCCTCAAGATCTCGACCACGGGCGAAACGCTGTGCGATCCTAGCCATCCGGTGATCCTGGAGCGCATGGAATTCCCTGATCCGGTCATCGAGGTCGCGATCGAGCCGAAGACGAAGGCCGACCAGGAAAAGATGGGCGTGGCGCTCAACCGCCTCGCGCAGGAAGATCCGTCGTTCCGCGTGTCGTCGGACAACGAGTCCGGGCAGACCATCCTGAAGGGCATGGGCGAACTGCATCTGGAAATCAAAGTCGACATCCTCAAGCGCACCTACAAGGTTGAGGCGAACGTCGGCGCGCCGCAGGTGGCTTATCGCGAAACGCTCTCCAAGCCGGTCTCGATCAAGTACACGCACAAGAAGCAGACCGGCGGTTCGGGCCAGTTCGCCGAAGTGTCGATCGATTTCGAGCCGCTGCCGCCGGGTTCCGGTTTCGTGTTCGAGAACGAAGTGGTCGGTGGCTCGGTGCCGAAGGAATACATCCCGGCCGTCGAAAAGGGTCTCAAGAACCAGAAAGAGTCCGGTCTTCTCGCCGGCTTCCCGGTGATCGATTTCAAGGCGACGCTGACGGACGGCAAGTACCATGAAGTCGACTCCAACGCGCTGACCTTCGACATCGCGGCGCGCGCGGCCTTCCGCGAGCTCGCCTCGAAGGGAGCGGTGAAGCTGCTTGAGCCGATCATGAAAGTAGAGGTCGTGACGCCGGAGGATTTCACGGGCGGCGTTATCGGCGACATCCTGGGTCGGCGCGGTCAAATCCAGGGTCAGGACACGCGCGGCAATGCAACCGTGATCACTGCGATGGTGCCGCTTGCCAACATGTTCGGCTACATCAACACGCTGCGTTCGATGTCGCAGGGCCGCGCCCAGTATTCGATGGAATTCCACCACTACGAACAGGTTCCGCAGACGGTCGCGGATGAGATCAAAAAGAAGTACGCCTAAGGAGATACACACATGGCGAAGTCTAAATTTGAACGTAACAAGCCGCACTGCAACATCGGCACCATCGGTCACGTCGACCATGGCAAGACCTCGTTGACCGCTGCCATCACGAAGGTGCTGGCGGAAACGGGCGGCGCCACGTTCACGGCGTACGACCAGATCGACAAGGCGCCGGAAGAGAAGGCGCGCGGCATCACCATCTCGACCGCGCACGTCGAGTACGAGACCGAGAAGCGCCACTACGCGCACGTCGACTGCCCCGGCCACGCCGACTACGTGAAGAACATGATCACCGGCGCAGCGCAGATGGACGGCGCCATTCTCGTCGTTTCCGCCGCCGACGGCCCAATGCCGCAGACCCGCGAGCACATCCTGCTCGCCCGCCAGGTCGGCGTGCCGGCGCTGGTCGTGTTCATGAACAAGGTCGACATGGTCGACGATCCGGAGCTCCTGGAGCTGGTCGAGCTCGAGGTCCGCGAGCTGCTGTCGAAGTACAACTTCCCGGGCGACAAGATCCCGATCGTCAAGGGCTCGGCGCTCAAGGCGCTCGAGGGCACCGACGACAAGATCGGCAAGGAAGCCATCATGGAGCTCATGAAGGCTGTCGACGAATACATCCCGCAGCCGGAGCGTCCGATCGACCAGCCGTTCCTGATGCCGGTGGAAGACGTGTTCTCGATCTCGGGCCGCGGCACTGTGTGCACCGGTCGCGTCGAGCGCGGCATCATCAAGGTCGGCGAGGAAGTCGAGATCGTCGGCATCAAGGCGACGCAGAAGACCACCGTCACCGGCGTCGAGATGTTCCGCAAGCTGCTCGATCAGGGCCAGGCCGGCGACAACATCGGCGCGCTGCTGCGCGGCACCAAGCGTGAAGAGGTTGAGCGCGGCCAGGTGCTGTGCAAGCCCGGCTCGGTCAAGCCGCACACCAAGTTCAAGGCCGAGGCCTACATCCTGACCAACGAAGAGGGCGGCCGTCATACCCCGTTCTTCACCAACTACCGTCCGCAGTTCTACTTCCGCACCACCGACGTGACCGGTGTC
>DATIVW010000315.1:0-26142 GCA_035465595.1 Rhizomicrobium sp.
GTGGAGCGTTACCGCGCCGCGCGCGGGCTCGATGTATCTCTGGGCTTCTATGCGGCGGCGGTCGTCGCGTTCCTCAGCCTGGCCGCGGCGATGAGCTTGCGCGAAGCGTGGCTCACGGTGGCTCTGGCGTTGCAGCTTCCGGCACTGGCTGCGATCGGGCTTAGAGTCCCGGTGCGCGCGATCCGTGTTCTTGCAGGCATTGTCGCGGTCATCGTCATCGTCCGGCTTGTGCTGAACTACAACGTGCTTTTCTACCCGCATGAGGGCGCCTTTCTCTGGATCGTGTACGGATACGGCATTCCCGCCGCAGCTTGTTTCTTTGCCGCAAGTCTCTTCCGCAGAACGGCGGACGACATGCTTGTGACCGGATTGCAGGCTGCCGCGCTGGCGTTCGCGGTGCTGCTCGTTTCGCTGGAGGTTCGTCTCTTCATTGCCGGATCGCTGGCCGCCCAGAGCTACACGCTGCTGGAAGAGTCGGTGCAGTCCATCTCTTGGCTCGCGATCGGGACGGGGCTGGCCTTGCAGGATGCGCGGCGCAAGAGCCTCGTGGCGCGCTACGGCTCGCGGATCCTTCTTGGCGTTGCAACTATTCAAGTCGTCCTGTTGCAGCTTATCTCGGCGAACCCGATGGCTACGGGCGAGTCGGTCGGAACGCATATGCTGATCGACACGCTCACGCTGGCCTATCTCGCGCCCGCAATCTTCGCATTCTTCTTTGCCGCGTCGGCCCGCGATCCGATGTTTCCGTGGCAGCGCCTCGTTGCCGCGATTGCGGGCATCGTGCTCCTGCTCGCCTACATTTCGTTCGAGGTTCGCCATGCTTATCACGGTCCGGTGCTCACGACGCCCGACCACGGCGATGCGGAGCTCTATACCTATTCGGTGGCGTGGCTTGTCTACGGCGTGGTGCTGCTCGGGGCCGGCATGCGCACGACGCAGCCCCTGCTGCGCTATGCGGGGCTTGCGATACTCATGCTCACCTCGGTCAAGGTTTTCCTGGTGGACATGGGCGATCTCACGGGACTTTATCGCGTGGCTTCGTTCCTGGGCCTGGGCCTGTCGCTGGTGGGCATCGGCTATCTCTACCAGCGCTTCGTGAACCGCGTGGCGACCACGAAAGCCGGCTAGAGGATCGCGACGTCCACGCCCGTGCCCGTGCTGTCCTTTGCCCATTCCACGGCGCGGAACACCACGATCGGCTGGCGTGCGCCTTCGATGGCAAGTCGCAAAAGCGGTGCGATCCGCACTCCGTCCTTTCCGCACAGCCCACCGGCGAGGGCGGTCCGCATGGCACGAAGCCAGATGATGTCCGCAAGCTCGCGCTGTCCCGCGTCCAGCCGCTCGGCGATTTCGTGAAAATGCTTTGTGTACGACCCGTAGGAAAAAGGCAGGCGCTCTGCGGCCATGCGCACCAGAATGCTCGCCCCCAGCGCGCTGGTCGGCCTGGTTTCGAAGATTTCCTGCGACAGATCCCGGATTCGGGACGTGAGCTCGCAGATTTCCTCGCCGCTTTTGCCGCGCAAGGCGTCCTGATTGTCGCGGCAGACCTCATGGAGCGTCCGCTCCGCCACGCGAAGCTCTTCGGCAAGCAAGACAACCGGGTCAATCGCCATTGCGTTCTCCAAAAAGGAATCGCGAGTCGATGTTTAAAAAAGGCTAGGAAGGTGCAGTTGCCCGCACAACACAAACCCGGGTCGCGCGTCAGTCATCAACAGATGACAATTCAAATTTTAACCAACACCAGCGCGGCGCCCCGGGGCAGGCCTATCCGCTCAAAACGCGTTTCGCGCATTCGTGTTCCATTGCAGGCCGTGACAGGCTGCTGTTCGGGTCGAATCGGGGGTGGCCGTGCTTGCCCATCTGCAATCAGCGATTGGAATCGCCGCGATCATCGCCCTGGCGTGGTTGCTGTCCGAGAACCGGCGCGTCTTTCCGTTCCGCACGGTCATCGTCGGGCTGGGCCTGCAGATCGGCCTTGCGCTGCTCCTGCTGAAGGTCAAGCCGGCGCGCGACGTTCTGTTTTCGCTGAACGGCGCAGTCGACGCGTTGACCGCGGCGACGAAAGCGGGGACGTCCTTTGTTTTCGGCATGGTCGGGGGCGCCCCTCCACCGTTCGCGGTGACCAACCCCGCAGGCATGTCCAGCTTCGCCTTCCAGATATTGCCTCTCGTCATCGTGATTTCCGCTCTGGCGGCGCTGCTGTGGCACTGGCGGATATTGCCGATGATCGTCGGCGGCTTCGCATGGGCCTTGCAGAAGACGATGGGTATCGGCGGCGCCGTCGGACTCGGCAGCGCGGCCACCATCTTCCTCGGCATGATCGAGGCGCCGCTCCTCATCCGTCCCTATCTGGCCAAGCTCACGCGCGCCGAGCTCTTCATGCTGTTCTCGGTTGGCCTGGCCACGGTCGCGGGCACCGTGTTCGTTCTCTATGCGACCATCCTGCAGCCCGTCGTTCCTGGCGCGCTGGGACACATTCTCGTTGCCTCGGTGATGTCGCTGCCCGCGGCCATCCTGCTTGCGCGCATTATGATACCGGGCGTGAGCGACACTGACGCGATCGCCGCGCCCGGCTTCGAGTACCGATCGGGCATGGATGCCATCGCCCGCGGCACGGAAGACGGACTGAAACTGTGGCTCTCTATCGTGGCGATGCTGCTTGTCATCGTGGCGCTGGTGGCGCTGGCCGACATCATCCTCGCCCATTTCCCCGGTGTCGCCGGAACGCCTTTGACGGTGGAGCGCATCTTCGGCTGGATATTTGCGCCGGTGGTCTGGCTTTTTGGAATTCCCTGGAGCCAGGCGCCCACCGCGGGCGCTCTGATGGGCGAGAAGACAGTGCTCAACGAATTTGTCGCTTATCTGGGCCTGGCCCATTTGCCGGCAGGCGCACTCGATCCGCGCTCGCGGCTCATCATGCTTTACGCGATGTGCGGCTTCGCCAATCTGGGCTCGGTCGGCATCATGATCGCCGGCGTCAGCGGGCTGGTGCCGGAGCGCCGTCACGAAATCGTGCCGCTGGCGATGCGGGCGCTGATTTCTGGTACCATGGCGTCCGGGCTGACGGGCGCGGTGATTGGATTGCTGCCGATCGGTTCCTAGATTGAGTCCGATGGGCAGCTTTGCGCAGATCGAAAACGGCCGGGAATCCTGGAACGGCGACGCCTGCGTGCCGCGCCACCGCCACGACCGAGCCTATGCCGCCGTCGTGCTTTCCGGCGCTTACGAAGAATGCGGCAGCCGCGGGCGCTTCCGCGTAGCTGCAGGGGATGTGCTTTTGCACGATGCATTCGACGCGCATCTCGATCGTTTCCAGCGCAATGGTGCGCAAATACTCAATGTCGCAATCGAGGATGGACTGGCCGGTTTCGGTATCGGCCGCGTCGCCGATCCCGATGGAATTGCAATCGGCGCCGAGCGAGACCCGCGAGAGGCCGCGGCAGTGCTGTGCAAGCAACTCCAGCCGTACGCGCAAGCGCCAGCTGACTGGCAGGACGCACTGGCGAGCGATCTGCTCGGCGATCCCGATTGCCGCCTCGACGAATGGGCGCGCGACCATCATCTTGCGCCGGAAACAGTCTCGCGTGGTTTTGGCAAGGTCTTCGGTTTGACGCCGGCATCGTTTCGCCTGGAGGTCCGCGCCCGCCGCGCCTTTGCGCTGATACGGGAGACCTCGCTGCCGCTTGCCGCCATCGCGGCGAAAACCGGCTTTGCCGATCAGGCGCACATGTCCCGCGCGATGCGGGCGCTTACAGGCGCCGCGCCCGGTGCGTGGCGCAGGTCAAATCCGTTCAAGACGGACCGTGCCCGGGCGGCTTAAATCCTGCCCATGACCGCGACCGATATTGCTTCTGAAGAACTGCGCTTCCGGCTCAAATTCACTCCCCTGATTGTGACGGCCGCGCTGGGCTATGGCATTCCATATGGAGCGGCCTACGCCGCTTATTACTGCAGTGTTGTTTTCCACACGCCATCGCCGATGGGCCCGACGTTGCCATGGCTTTACATTCATCATGGCATCCAGCTTTTTTTTGGCCTCGTCGCAATCGCCATTGTCAAATGGCTTGTTCCCGCCGACTACGGCCTGCATTGGCCGCGTGGGAAGACTTATATCTGGCCCGCCATTCTCTGGGGCGTCTTCTTCGGCGTGCTGATGACGACGGTGGACTACGCGCCCCAACTCATCGCACACACCAGGCCCGATCCCGGCTTTCCGCTCACGCCCGCCAACATCTGGGGATGGACCTTCTTCGAAGGCGTCTATGTCGGTCCGACCGAGGAGATTCCGTTTCGCGCGCTGCTGGTGACTTATCTGGCCGCTACCATGCCGGGAAAGCTGCGTGTCGGCCGCTTTAACATGAACTGGGCCGGCATCGTCGTGGCGGTGATCTTCGCTTTGCTGCACGCCAACAACTTCGACACGCGCAACTGGCCCGAAGCGCTCGGCCAGCAATTCTATGCCTTCGCGCTCGGCGTGCTCTATGCCTACTGGCTGGAGAAATCGAAAAGCGTGGTGGCGCCGATCATCGGCCACAATGTCGGAGACGTGGTGGAGTATCTCATCATGTTCGCCTGGCTGGGCGTCTTCAGCTTTTGAGGTCGAATTCCTTCGCCAGCAATTCATAAGACCGCAGCCGCGAAGCGTAGTCATAGGTTATCGTCACCACGACCATCTCTTCCGCGCCGTGGCGTGCGGCAAGCGACATCAGCTTCGACTTCACCTTGTCTGGCGTTCCCACAACCGACCGTGCCTCCACCGTACGCAGCAGGCCCAATTCCTGTTCGCTGAAGGGGTAGGCGAGGGCCTCCTCCGGCGATGGAAAGGCGATCGGCCGCCCGGTAAGCAACCGAACGACCCACAGGTTGCGCGAAGCCGATAGCCGCGCTGCTGCCTCGTCGCTTTCCGCCGCGAGCGCCGCCACGCCCATCGAGATCGTGGGCCGGGCGCACCAGTCGCTTGGCTTGAAGCGCTCTCGGTAGGCCTCTACCGCCTCCATGCTGCCTTCGGGGCTGATGAAATAGGCATGGCTGAAAGGCAGGCCCAGCTGGCCTGCATAGACGGCGCTGTGGATTCCCGAGCCCAGCATCCACATCTCCGGCCGCGTGTTCCCGCGCGGCATCGCGTGAATTCCGCGATAGGGATGATCCTGCGGCAAAGGCGCCCCGCCAGAGGCGTCGTCCAGGAACTGTCGCAGCAGAAACACCTGGCTCGGGAAGGCGTCGATACCGAAGCCCTGCGGGCCGGCCTGCAGTGCCTGGGCGGTGCGTTGGTCGGTCCCCGGCGCGCGCCCAATACCCAGATCGATGCGGCCGGGATTGAGAAGTTCCAGCATGCGAAACTGCTCGGCCACCTTCAGCGGGCTGTAATGGGTAAGCATCACGCCGCCGGAGCCGACGCGGATCCTCTTCGTCTCCGCCGCCACGCGCGCAATCAGCACTTCCGGCGCGCTGCCCGCGAAAGAGCCGGTGTTGTGGTGCTCGGCGAGCCAATAGCGGTGATAGCCCAGGGCTTCGGTGGCCTTCGCCAGTGCGATGGTTTCCGCCACGGCATCGGCAGCACTGCCGTCGTTGCGGATGGGGGACTGGTCGAGAACTGAAAGAAGCATGGGATCAATCGCCTACACCGTTACCCCGAAATTAACCTGTCGGGTCTCATTGTATCAGACGTCGGGCACGGGCGAACAATGCAGAACACCAATCTCGCGGCAGAACCGCCGGTGGAAAAGCCATCACGGCTCCGCCACGGCATACCATTGCCCGAAATCACCAATCCGCTTGTGCAGAAGGCGCTGAGCATCTGGGAAACCGCACGCGGTTCGCGCGCGATGCCCTCGCGCGCCGACATGTCGCCTCGTGTCATGGCCGGGCTGCTGCGCAATACGGTTCTGGTGCGGGTGATCGGCGACGGCGACGAATTCGAATTCCGCATTGTGGGCGACGCGATCGTGCAGGCGCAGGGCGCCTCGCTGCAGGGCATGACCATGGCCGCGGTCGATCTGGTGCTGCCCGGCTACGGATCGCTCCTCCACAATGCCTATCGCCATACCTGGCGCAGGCGCGCGCCGTTCGCCTATGGCGGCTGGTATGTCAGAGAGGCGGATGGCCGCTCCATGTTCCACGAGAGCCTTGTGATGCCGCTGTCCGACGACTGCGAGAGGATCGACCACATCCTTGTCGTGGGCGTTTATGCCATGCAGCCGGGCCAGACTCTCCGCTAGCCTTTGCCGCAGCGGAATGCGCTAAACTCCCCGCCGGAAAAGCCGGGGAACGTCATGGCGCTGGACATCGAAACACGCAACCAACTCATCGACACGGTGCGCCGCTTCGTGACCGAAGAATGCGTGCCCATCGAGGCGAAGGTCTCCGAGGACGACCGGGTGCCCGATTCGATCATTGCGCAGATGCGCGAGCTGGGCCTCTTCGGGCTCTCCATTCCCACCGAATATGGCGGCCTCGGCCTGACCATGGAGGAAGAGGTCCTGGTCTGCTTTGAGCTCGGGCAGACCTCGCCCGCGTTCCGCTCGGTGATCGGCACCAATGTCGGCATCGGCAGCCAGGGCATCGTCATGTTCGGCAACGAGGCCCAGAAAAACGAATGGCTGCCGAAACTGGCCAGCGGCGAAATGGTGGCGAGCTTCGCGCTTACCGAGCCTGGAGCGGGCAGCGACGCGGCTTCTGTGAAAGTCAGCGCCATCCACGACGGCAAGGATTATGTCGTCAACGGCACCAAACGCTTCATCACCAACGCCGCGCGCGCGGGCATGTTCACGCTTCTGGCGCGCACCGATCCGTCGAAGAAGGGCGCGGGCGGAATCTCCGCCTTCATTGTCCCGGCGAAGACGCCCGGCATCACCATCGGCAAGCCCGAGAAGAAGATGGGCCAGCAAGGTGCGCATATCCACGACGTGATCTTCGAGAATGCGCGCGTGCCCGAAAGCCTGCGCCTTGCCAAGGAAGGCGAGGGCTTCAAGGTCGCGATGCAGGTTCTGGATCGCGGGCGGCTTCACATCTCCGCTGTTTGCGTGGGCGTGGCGGAGCGCCTGATCCGCGAGGCGGTGAACTATGCGCGTGAGCGCGAGCAGTTTGGCCAGAAGATCGCCGAATTCCAGCTCATCCAGGGCATGCTCGCCGACTGCAAGACCGAAGCCTATGCCGCGCGCTGCATGGTGCAGGAGACCGCGAAGAAGCGCGACCGCGGCGAGAGCGTTTCGATGGAGGCGGCGTGCTGCAAATATTTCGCATCCGAAATGGTCGGCCGCGTCGCCGACAAGGCCGTGCAGATCTTCGGCGGCGCCGGTTACGTCGCGGATTACGGTATCGAGCGCTTCTACCGAGACGTGCGTATCTTCCGCCTCTATGAAGGCACTTCGCAGATTCAGCAGATCGTCATCGCCCGCAATCTGCTTCGCGCCGAGGCATGAAGCGGGACAATCTCGATCGCCTCGTCCGCGAAATCCGCGCCTGCACCTTGTGTGCGCCCTATCTGGAGCCGCGGCCGATCATCCATGTGTCGAAGACGACGCGGCTTTGCATCGCCTCGCAGGCGCCGGGGTTGAAGGTCCACAAGACCGGCATTTCCTTCAACGATCCCAGCGGCGACCGCCTGCGCGACTGGATGGGCGTGACGCGGGAGGAGTTCTACGACGAATCCCGCATCGCGCTGACCGGCATGGCGTTCTGCTTTCCGGGATATGACAAGAACGGCCATGATCTGCCGCCGCGCAAGGAATGCGCCGCGACCTGGCGCGTGCGCCTGTTCGATGCATTACCGCAATTCGAGACGATCCTGCTCGTCGGCTCCTACGCGCAGGGCTGGCATTTGGGAGACCGCGTAAAATCGAATATGACCGAGACGGTTGCGGCATGGCGCGAATATGCGCCACGCTACGTTCCCATGCCGCATCCGTCGTGGCGCAACAATGGCTGGCTGAAGAAGCACCCGTGGTTCGAGAAAGATCTGCTTCCCTATTTGCGAAAGCGCGTGCGGCGGCTGCTGGCGGATTGATGTTTCTCGCTGGCTGCGCGCCGGAGGTCGCGCGCGAAGGCTTGGCTACAAACACGCCGGCGATCGCAACGGATTACTTCCTGACGCGCGATGGCCTGCATCTTCCGCTACGCCACTGGGACGCCGATCACCCGCGCGCCATCATCGTCGCGCTTCACGGAATGAGCGATTATTCCGAGGCCTTCGACATGCCCGGCCCGTGGTGGGCGGCCCATGGCATCACTGTATTCGCCTACGACCAGCGCGGCTTCGGCGCCGCGCCCAATCCCGGCGTGTGGGCTGGGTCCGACGCCATGCGTTCCGATCTCGACGATTTCGTGGATGCCGCCCGCGCGAGATATCCCGGCGTGCCGGTCTATGCGCTCGGCGAAAGCATGGGCGGCGCAGTGGTGCTGTCGTCGCTGGCGTCGCAGACGCCGCCGCACGTCGACGGCGCGATCCTGATCGCGCCCGCTGTGTGGTCGCGCGACGACATGCCGTTCTACTACGGCTGGGCCGCGTGGTTCATGGCGCACGTGTTTCCGGCCATGCATGTTTCCGGCAACGGGCTGCATATCGTGCCGTGCGACAACATCGCGGTGCTGCGCAAGCTCTCGCGCGATCCGCTCTATCAGCATTCCGCCCGGTCGGATCAGGTCTATGGTCTCATCAACCTGATGGACCAGGCGCGCAAGGCGCCAGAACAACTGGATGGTGATCCGCCGCCGCTTCTTCTTCTCTATGGCAAGAACGACCAGGTGATCCCGGCAAAACCGACCGAAGCCGTCATCAAGGACCTTGGCGCGCGCGCCGAAGTGCATCGCGACGACAATGGCTATCACATGCTGCTTCGCGATCTGGACGCCGAGACGCAGTGGAAAGAGGTCTCGGACTGGATCGACAGGAAGGTCGTGTCGAAATGAAGGTCTGCGTGATCGGCGCCGGCGCCATCGGTGGCTGGATTGCGGGGATTCTGGCGGAATCCGGCAACGACGTGTCGCTGCTTGCGCGCGGCGACACGCTTGCCGTGCTGAAAGCGGACGGGTTGAAGGTTCGACGCAAGGAACGCGAACAGGCCTATCGCCTGCAAGTCTCAGCAGATGCGGCAGAACTGGGCCGGCAGGACGCCGTCATCATTGCCGTAAAGGGGCAGGCTGTTCCCGCGATTGCACAGAGCGTGAAAACGCTATGCGGCGAAAGCACCTTCGTCGTTCCCGCGATCAACGGTATTCCGTGGTGGTTTTTCCAGGTGAAAGACGTACCGCATTCCGGCCTGGCGCTCGCGTCGGTCGATCCTTCTGGCGAAACCGCCAAAGCGATAGCCGTCGAGCGTGTTATCGGCTGCGTCGTGCATGCCAGCGCCTGGACGCCGCAGCCGGGTGTCGTCGAGGTGAACGGCGGGGACAAGCTCATCTTCGGCGAGCCGGATGGCTCGAAATCGCCGCGTCTCAAGAAATTTGCGGCGGCTTTCGAAAGCCCGCTTGCCGTCGTCAGCGAGAATATCCGGCGCGACATCTGGCTGAAGCTCTGGGGCAACATGACGATGAACCCCCTGAGCGTCCTGACAGGCGCCACAACGCTGCAGATGCTGTCCGATCCGGACGTGCGCGATCTCGTCCGTGCCATGATGATCGAGATGCAGGGCATTGGCACGAAGATCGGGCTACCCATTCCGCTGACGCCGGAAGACCGCATGGAGATCACCCGCAGGCTCGGCAACATCAAGACGTCGATGCTGCGTGATTGGGAAGCGCATCGCGAACTGGAGATCGAACCGATCCTCGGTGTGCTTGCTGAAATCGCGCAGCATGTCGGCGAGCCCGCGCCATTTCTGCATGCGGTTCTGGGGCTGTTGCGATTGCGCGCGGGAATCAGGAATTGAAACGCTGTTCCTCGCGGAAAGTTCCTTGAAACCGTGCTCCACGCGGGCCGTTACTTCTGTGGAAGCAAGCAGGAGAATTGAATGGCCAAGGAAAAAAAGCGCGATCTGCGTGACGGCATGTGGGAACGCGGCCCGGTCGAAATGGACCAGGGCCGTGGCGAAGCCGAACAGCAGGCCCGCGAGAACATCGATCCGGACAGTCCGCGGCCCGTGCGCCCGGGGTTTTCCACGCAGGCGCCCGGTCAGACGACCAGTCATTGAAGGCAGCATCGCGTTGCCATGAACGAAAGCCTGCCGTCCCCCTTTGACGCGCGGGTTTTTGCGCATCTTGCGCGCCGCCACCGGCAGGGTTAGCCCTTCCGCATGGACGTGGGGATTCAGCAAATCCATTTGCCGCTGCAGGCGCTGGACTATGTCGGCGTCGGCGTGTTCGCCGTCACCGGCGCACTGGCCGCCGCGCGCAAGCGGCAAGACGTCGTCACCTTCGTCGTCTTCTCGATCATCACCGGCATGGGCGGGGGCACGCTGCGCGATCTTCTGATCGGCGCGCCGGTCTTCTGGGTCCATTCGGGCACTTATCTGCTGGTGTGCATAGGCGCGGCTCTGGCGGTGTGGATCGTGGGCGAGCGGCCCTGGCGCTACGCGGCGCTCAATTGGCTCGACGCCCTGGGATTGGCGGCTTACGCCAGCATCGGCGCAGCAAAGGCGCTGAGCTATGGCGTTGCCCCCGGTGTTGCGGTCGCGATGGGCGTGATGACGGCGACATTCGGCGGCATCCTGCGCGACATCTTCGCGGGCGAACCATCGGTGCTCTTGCGGCGCGAGATCTATGTCACGGCCGCCCTGTTGTCCGCGTCGGTCTATGTCTCGCTGCGCTGGTTCGACACCGATCCTTCGATTGCCGCCACCGCGGCCTTCCTCGGTGGTTTCGGCCTGCGCGCGGGCGCGATCGTCCTGCATTGGACCTTGCCCGGCTTCGAGGCGCGCGATGGCTGACGAGACCGCGGGGTATAAAGCCGTCGCGAAACTCTACAACGCGATGATGACGGGCCTTGTGCTGACGCTCGTCTCGCAAAAAAGCACCGAGGCGGCGCGCCAGTTCATGTTCGCGCATTTCCGGCGCCAGCATCTGGAGAAATTTCTGCCGGGCCTTAAGAAGCTCGGCCTCGATGCGCTGCCGGACGCGGTGGCGTGCGCGCAGTATCACTACTTCTCCAATGCGCTCGGCGGCGTGAAGACCGAATATGTGAAGGAAAGCGATCGCAAGGCGTGGGTGCGCTATCCGCCGCCGCGCTGGATCTGGCAGGGCACGGCGATCTGCGCGATCCCGCGCGATGTGAACGAGGCGATGCTCCATGGCTGGCATGGCCACAATGGCGTGTCGCTCGGCAATCCGCGCCTCGGTTTCGTCTGCACCGGACAGACGGTGAACGGCGATCCAGGCCTCGAAGGCTATTACTTCGACTACGGCCGCGAGATCGCGCCGGAAGAACGCGTGCGGTTTGCGCCGGAAGAGCGCATGCCGACATTCGATCCTGCGACTGCACCGAAACTCGACAGCGCAAGCTGGCCGGAAGAGCGGTTGCGAAAGGTCGAACGCTCCTATGCGATGGAATATGTGCGCTCCTTCCTGCCGGTCACGCAGGAATTGTTCGGCGCGGAATCCGAATGGCTGGTGGCGAAGACGGCGCGGCTGATCGGGCTGCAGTTCTACGAGGAAACGGCCGGAATGCTCGGCATCACGGGCGATGGGGCGGAGGACTTCGGCCGCTATCTCGCCGCGCTCGCGCTGGCGCAGGGCGAGCAGGCGGCCCGAAGCGGTGCCAGCGTCACGCAGCACGGCTGGCGATTGATGCAGGGCATCGCGCTTTCCGATTCCGCGGCCGGCTTCCGCGCATGGAACGCTCTATGGGAAGGGGCGCTCGCGGCGCACAACCGCTTTCTGCGACTGGAGACCGGGCGCTCCGCTGAAACTACGATCTGGCGGGTTCTGTGATGGTGGGCGCGACAGGGATTGAACCTGTGACCCCTCCCGTGTGAAGGGAGTGCTCTCCCGCTGAGCTACGCGCCCCTGTCGGGGAGGTGCCCTATAAGGCGGCCCGGCCAAGGCCGTCAAGCGGGCGGCTATTCCGCCGCCATCGGCGCCGAAGCCGCGGCATCCACCACGGCGTTTTTCTGCTTCCAGGCGTCCAGGTTGCGCAAACCATCGCGCACGAAGGGGCTGGCGCGCAGGGCGGAGAAGAACAAATCGCGCAGTACCGATCCGGGGAATTTCAGCGGACGCTTGATGTGGATGAGAAGGATGATGCGGTCTTCGTCCGTGTCATTCCACACCTCATGCGGGAACATGTCGTCGAAGATGACGATCTCGCCTTCTTTCCACACCACATTGTTCTCGTCTCCGACCTGCATGTGGCAATTCTCGCGATCGCGCGGGATCATCAGGCCCAGATGCGTTGTGAGGATGGCTTTCGTCGGCCCGGTGTGGCGCGGCACATGCGCGCCCTTCAGCATCACCGAATAGAATGCGGTGAGAAGCCCCGGGATGTTCTCGAGGATTTTCGCCGTCTCGGGACACTTCGCGAGATTGTCCTTGATGCGGACGCCATATCCCCAAAGGAAGAACGAGCGCCACTTGTCGTCCACCGCGATCTTGGCATGGTCCGGTGAAATCTCGCGCACGCTGGGCACCGACATGCGGTCGCGCAACAGCTTTTCCGCTTCCGCCCGGATGACCGGCGTTTGCGCCTTGAGATAGTCGGTCCAGGGAAAAAGCGAATTCGGGAAGACCTGGTATTCCTCCGTCGCCGCGCTTTTCATCAGCAGGCGATCGAACGCCGGCAGCACGCGCAGGGCGCCCGCAATGAACTTCTCTCTTAAAATGCCCAAATCAATATTCCTCGGGAAGGTGAAGGAAGGAACCATAACCGCTTCTTCCTGCGCAAGCGACGCCCCGCGAAATTGAAATAAATCAATGCGCTGCGAGCGAATCCAAAACGTGAAAGCGTTCCGCTGCGTTCCGCGTCAAGATCGGAGCAGCTCGCGCGCCAGCCGGGGAATGTCGCGAAAATCGCCGGTCACGGCATCAGCGCCCAGACTTTCCACAGGCTCCGGTGTGTAGCCATAGGAAAGCAGGATGACAGGCACTTGCGCTGCACGCGCGGTTTTCGCATCGGTGGTGCTGTCGCCCACCATCAGCGCGCGCTCGCCCGGGCTGCCCGTCAATTCCTCCACGACGTGGTGGAAAACGCGGGGGTCGGGCTTCACATAGGAGAAGCGGCCCGCGCCATGGATCGCGCCGAAGAAGCGCGACATGCCGAGCGCTTCGAGAAGCGGCAGCGCCAGATCATGCGGCTTGTTGGTCAAAACACCCATCGGCACGTTCTGCGCCTTGAGCGCGCTCAACGTGTCGACCACGCCCGGAAACGGCGCGCTGGCGTCCGCGATGTGCGCGCCGTAGTGCACGACAAAGTCTTCCACCAGCCGGGGCAGGGCGTCATCGGAAACAGGATCGCCCGTCGCCGCCATCGCCTGGCGGATCAGTGAAGCGGCGCCGAAGCCGACCATGTGGCGCAGCGTCTCCGGATCGACCATGGG
The DNA here is from genome assembly GCA_035465595.1 of Rhizomicrobium sp. Lineage (GTDB taxonomy): Bacteria > Pseudomonadota > Alphaproteobacteria > Micropepsales > Micropepsaceae > Rhizomicrobium. Next base: position 13,464 of record DATIVW010000315.1, read on the forward strand.
CCGGTTTTGCGCCACCAGGACGGCGTTCATCGCGCCCAGCAGATCGGGCGCAGTGTCGACCAGGGTGCCGTCGAGGTCGAAGATCAGTGCGGGCAGGGAAGGCAAAGCCATGCCTCTCGTTAATGGACCTGTGGGGTGTCGCGCAATATAATGTTGTAAATCGTCATTTTGCCTTGATCCGGTGCCACGGTATCGCACATGCGGACCCCAACCATGAACCATCCATGACCGCGCGCGCGGGAATCATTCTGGCGGCAGGCCAGGGTACGCGGATGAAATCCGCCAGGCCCAAGGTGATGCACGAAGTCGCCCACATGCCGATGCTGGGTCATGTGATCAATGCGATGAAGGGCGCGGGCATATCGCGCGTTGTGGTCGTCACCGCCCCCGCGCATGACGAGGTGCGCGCCTTTGCGGCGAAGATGGGCGCGGAGAGCGTCGTCCAGGACAAGCAGCTCGGCACCGGCCATGCCGCCGCCTGCGCCGCGCCGGTGCTGAAGGATTTTCCCGGGGTGCTGATCGTCTCCTATGGCGACATGCCGCTGGTGACAGCAAAGACGTTCGAGGACTCCTTCGCCGCGCGCGAACAGGCGGGCATGGCGATCGTCGCCTTCCACTCCGGGAGCAAGGCCTATGGCCGCGTGATTGTGGACGACGGCTATCTCTACCGCATCGTCGAATACAAAGATGCCGACGAGCACCAGCGCGCCGTGACGCTGTGCAATGCCGGCATCATGGCAGCGGAGGCGAAGAGCTTCTTCAAGTGGGCAGGCAAGCTCGAGAACCACAACTCGCAGAAAGAGTATTATCTCACCGACATTCCCGCCTTTGCGCGCGAGGACGGCGTGAATTGCGCCGTGGTCGAAGCAGAGGAGCGTGAGATGATGGGCGTGAACTCGCGCGCGGAGCTCGCTGCCTGCGAAGGGGTCATGCAGCAGCGCTTGCGCGCGAAGCTTCTGAACGATGGCGTGGGGATGCTGGCGCCGGAAACGGTCTATCTCAGCCACGACACCGTCATCGAAGCGGACGCGCAGATCGGCCCCTATGTCGTGTTCGGGCCCGGCGTGACAGTGCGTGCCGGTGCGCAGATCAAATCGCACTCGCATCTGGAAGGCGCGGAGGTCGGCAAGGGCGCGCTCGTCGGTCCCTATGCGCGGCTGCGCCCCGGCTCGGTGCTGGAGGACGACGTTCACATCGGCAATTTCGTCGAGATAAAGAAGGCGCGCATCGAAAAAGGCGCCAAGGCGAACCATCTGACTTACATCGGCGATGCGCGCGTCGGCGCGGGCGCCAATATCGGGGCGGGCACCATCACCTGCAACTATGACGGCTTCGACAAGCATTTCACCGATATCGGCGCAGGCGCGTTCATCGGCTCCGACACGGCGCTGGTGGCGCCGGTGAAGATCGGGGACGGCGTCATCACCGGCGCCGGTTCGGTCATCACCAAGGACGTTGAAGCGAACGCGCTCGTTGTGGAGCGCAGCGAGCAGAAGCAGATTCCCGGATGGGCGGAGAAATTCCGCGTCCGGAAGAGGGCGGAGAAAGCCGCCCCAAAAAAGAAATAAGGAAAGAAACAGCATGTGCGGAATCGTCGGCATCGCCGGACGCGAGGAAGCGGCCCCGCTTATTCTGGAAGCGCTGCGCCGCCTGGAATATCGCGGTTATGATTCCGCCGGCATCGCCACGCTGGCAGGCGGGCACATCGAGCGCCGCCGCGCGCCGGGCAAACTGAACAAGCTGGCCGAGACCTTGGCGAAGCATCCGCTGTCCGGTCGCACCGGCATCGGCCATACGCGCTGGGCAACGCATGGCGCGCCGACCGAAAGCAACGCCCACCCGCATGCCTCGGCGCGCGTGGCGCTGGTACACAATGGCATCATCGAGAATTTCCGCGAACTGCGCGACGAGCTCCGCGCCAAGGGTCACAAATTCGAATCCGAGACCGACACCGAAGTCGCGGTGCATCTGGTCACCGACTATCTCGACGGCGGCCTTGCGCCGGAGGAAGCGGCGAAACAGGCCGTGCGCCGCCTCACGGGCGCCTATGCGCTGGCGATGATCTTCAGGGACGAAGACGGCCTCGTCATCGGCGCGCGCAAGGGCAGCCCGCTGGCCGTCGGCTATTCCGACAAGGAAGCCTATCTCGGTTCCGATGCTTTCGCGCTGGCGCCATTCACCAACCGGGTCGCCTATCTGGAAGACGGCGACGTCGCCGTGCTGCGCGGGCCTGAAGTCCGCATCTACAATGAAGCCGGGAGCCCCGCGAATCGCGAGATCAAGATCACCTCGGCGTCGGCCGCGCTGGTGGACAAGGCGGGCCACAGCCATTTCATGGCGAAAGAGATCCACGAGCAACCGGAAGTGATCGGGCACACGCTCGCGCACTATCTGGATCCGGCCGGTCCGGTTGTGCGCCGTCAGGGCAAGGGCCTGCGCGATGCGCTGACGAAGGCGACGCGGCTCACCATCTGCGCCTGCGGCACCTCCTATTACGCCGGCATGGTCGGCAAATACTGGTTCGAAAAGCTCGCGCGTCTGCCGGTGGAAATCGACGTCGCGTCTGAGCTGCGCTATCGCGATCCGGTCTATCCGAAAGACGGGGCGGCGCTGTTCATCTCCCAATCCGGCGAAACTGCCGACACACTGGCGGCCTTGCGCGACGCCAAGCAGCAGGGCCAGACCACCATCGCCATCGTGAACGTGCAGGAAAGCTCCATCGCGCGCGAAAGCGATATCGTGCTGCCGACCTTCGCGGGGCCGGAAATCGGCGTCGCCTCTACCAAGGCGTTCACCTGCCAGCTCGCGTCGCTTGCATCCTTCGCTATCGCGGCCGGCGAAGCGCGCGGCACGTTGAGCATGGAAGACGAAAAGACGCTCTGTGCCTCCTTGCTGGAAGCGCCACGCCACATCGCCGAATTCCTGAAGCAGGAAAGCAAGATCAGGGCGCTGGGCGAGGAGATCGCCAGGGCGCGCGACGTTCTCTATCTCGGCCGCGGCGCGTCCTATCCGCTGGCGCTTGAAGGCGCGCTGAAGCTGAAGGAAATCTCCTACATCCACGCCGAAGGCTATGCCGCCGGCGAGATGAAACACGGCCCCATCGCGCTGATCGACGAGAATGTGCCGATCATCGTCATCGCGCCGCACGACTCGCACTTCGAGAAGACGATCTCGAACATGCAGGAAGTCATGGCGCGCGGCGGCAAGGTGGTGCTGATCTCGGACGCCGAAGGCATCTCGCGTGCTGGGGACGTGTGGGCGTCCATCCAGGTGCCGACCACCAACGCCTTCATCACGCCGCTGCTCTACGCGCTTCCTGTGCAGCTGCTGGCCTACTACGCCGCGATCGCCAAGGGCACGGACGTCGACCAGCCGCGCAATCTGGCGAAGAGCGTGACGGTGGAGTGAGCTCTCTTAAGGATTCGCGTTTTGCGTCAACCGGACTGCACCGCGCATGCGGGTTGCGACCGGGCGGCCGAATTGCATGGCGGGTGTGAATTCCCATTTCTTCACGCAATCCAACACGATTTTGTCCGCTGCCGGATCGCCACTTGATTTTTCTATGGTCGGGTTGTCGACATCGCCGATTGTGTTGATCGTCATGGCGACCATCGGCGGATGCAATTTTTCGATTGACCCGGGGATCAAGCATTGTGTGAAGCGTTTCGGGACAGGACGGGTGACCGTCGCATCCATCTCGGGAGAGCCGTTTTTGCCCTTGAAATCCATTTGAATAGTGATCTTGGCTTTCGACGAAGCTTCGACGGGCTCGTTGTTTTTCGTGGCCGGTTGGTATGTCCATTTGGCAACGCATTCGATTGCCACATGGTCGATGTCCCGCCATCCGCTGGACCACGTCACCACTGCGTTTTTCGTGCGACCGTCTTTTCCAATCGTGAAATCCACGTCGACGCTCCCTTCTTCTCCATTCTCGATCGCCGAACTCAAATAAGGGGTCAAATAACAGTAGTGCGGGGTATCGAGCCTGATTGGCGCATTCATCGCCACGGGCATTTTTATCGGCACCGGCGCGATGTCGTAGGTCCCGGCTGGACTCGTATCCGTTTCCTTGGAGTAAATATAAAGGTTGGCTGAAGGAAAGCTCGAGTCATAAGCGCCCGGCGCGTCGGGTTGAGCCGAGACAGGTGTACTGCGAAATGCAAAGCCAGAAATTGTCAGTGTAAAAAACATTCGAAGAAAGAATTTCGACATCGGGAGCTGTCCCAAAGACTTCTGCCTCGCCTTCCAGTATATCAGTTCTTTTTCTACGTCACTTGGAAGACTTGCTCTTGGTTCTGGAAATCGCGAGTTATTGCGAATGCGCCAAGACTCAGTCGGAAATGGGCGCATGACTCGCAAGACCGCCGCAGACCTGAAACGCGATGCCGCCATCAAGGCGCTGGAATTCGTCACCGATGGCATGAAGCTGGGGCTGGGTACCGGCTCTACGGCCGAAGCCTTCCTGGACGTTCTGGCGCCACGTGTTCGCGGCGGGCTGAACATCATCGGCGTTCCAACCTCCGAGCGCACGGCGCAGAGATGCCGTGAGCTGTCCATCCCGCTCGGCACGCTGGAGCAGCTTGCGCCGCTGGATCTGACCATCGACGGCGCGGACGAATCGGACCGCTCGCTCAATCTCATCAAGGGTGGTGGCGGCGCGCATCTGCGCGAGAAGATCGTGGCCTCGTCGTCCAGGCGCATGGTCGTGATCGCGGACAAATCCAAGCTGGTGCGGCGGCTTGGCAAATTCCCGCTGCCGGTGGAAGTCATCAACTACGGCAAAACGACGACGCTGGAGCGCATGCACGAAGCGTTCGCCAAGCTTGGCTATCAAAGGGTGCTGGTCACGCTGCGCGAGAAGGACGGCGAGCCGTTCCGGACCGACAGCAACAATGTCATCTACGACTGCCACTTCGGCGCGATCAGGAACGCGCGCAAGCTGGCCGATGCGCTGAACGCCGTCACGGGTGTGGTCGAACACGGACTTTTCATCGGCATCGCCAGTGCGCTCGTGATCGCGGGTCCCAAAGGCGCCGAGATCATCAACTCGCGATGAGCCCCGCGAGCCAACGGAATATCCGGCTGAAGACATCCGGCGCGCGCTTCCAGCTTACGATCAGGCGGTAGGACTCGTCGTCCGCAAGCTCCAGCGTCGGCGGCTGCACGCCGCGTGGCGAGAGCCGCTGCTCCGCCGTTTCGCCTGCCAGCGCGAGCGTCATGTCGGCAAGGACTTCATATGACAGGCCATAATAGCCGTGGCCGATGATGTCCGCCGGCGCGTCGCTGGCATCGATGACGTCGATGCTGTGGATACCCCGAAAGCCATTCGCATCTTTCCCCAGCCGCGCCGAACCGTGATTCCATCGCGGCGAGATCGCAAGCGCCACGTCTTCATCCGATGTGTAGATGGTCAGGCGCTGAAAACGCGGCCATGCCGCGGTCACAAGCGGTGAAAACGCGGCAGTACTGATATCGGGTGCGGCGAAGATGATCTCGTCCGTGGACACGCCTTTGTCGCCCGCGACGGTTTCCAGCACCAGCCGTGTTCCCATGCTGTGCGCGATGATGCTGGGCCTGAGGCCATTCCGGTTCAGCGCGCGCAGGAAATCCGCGAACAGAGGCTCGGCGGCTGTGGCGTTGGCGCGATCGGATTCGTAACTGTCGCTCCGCCCCGCGCTGTTCCAGCTGAAAGCCGCTGTCACGCAAGGCCATTGCGTGTCGAGGCCGAGCTGCGCCGCGCGCAACACTGCCGTCTCGAAGCCCGTGTTGAAGCCGGGGACATAAATGAGGACGGAACCGCAGTTGCGCGCGCGCGCCGCGACAGCGATCCGCGCAGCGAAAGCCGCTTCATTTCCACCACAGGTGAGCGCCTCGCGTCCGCTCTCTTGCGCGTAGAGCGCCTCGCCGCGCGGCAGCCGCGCCGGTGGAACCGTGACGTGCATGACGCCGCACGAGGCGCCGGCGATGGCGCGATCGAACTTGTCCGGCAGCCAGTAAGGATTTGGCTTGCGGTCGGTAAGAAAAAACACATCGGCCCGCCTGTCCGATGCATCCGCGGGCCGCCAGACCGAATGGACATAATAAGGATCGTTGTAGGCCGCGCAGCCGCAAAGCGCCGCAGCCATCGCGAAAATCGCGACCAGACGTCCCCGTGATTGCCGTTGCCCACCCATCCCGTGATAGAACCGCGCCCATCACGCAAGCACAAGGCGCGGCGCATGGCTCGGTATGACTTCGATCTTTTCGTCATCGGCGGCGGTTCCGGCGGCGTTCGCGCCAGCCGCATGGCGGCGCTTGCGGGCAAGAAAGTCGGCATCGCGGAGGAATACCAGTTCGGCGGCACCTGCGTGATCCGGGGCTGCATTCCCAAGAAACTGTTCGTCTATGCCAGCCAGTACGGCGAGGATTTCGAGGACGCCGCCGGTTTCGGCTGGACGGTGCCGGAAAAGCATTTCAACTGGACGACGCTCGTCGCCAACAAGGACAAGGAGATCGCGCGGCTGTCCGATCTCTATGTCCAGAACGTGAAGAAAGCTGGCGTGGAGATTTTCTACGATCGCGCCGAATTCCTCGATCCGCATACCGTTCAGCTCAAGAAAAGCGGGCAGAAGATTACCGCGGAGCGCTTTCTTGTCGCCACCGGCGGCCATCCCTCGCACGCCGCGAAGGATCTACCCGGCGGCGAGCATTGCATCACCTCCAACGAGACCTTCTACCTGCGGAAATTCCCGCGCCGCGTCGTCATTGCAGGGGGCGGCTACATCGCCATCGAGTTCGCGCACATTTTCCACGGCCTGGGCAGCGACGTGACCCTGGTCTATCGCGGCGACAAGATCCTGCGCGGCTTCGACGACGACATTCGAGACTGCCTCATTGCCGAAATGGGCACGAACGGGATCCGGATCGTCAACAACCGCACCTTCAAGCGCGTGGACAAGCGCGGCGAGGAACTGTTCGTCATCACCGACCATGACGAGATGATCGAGACCGACGCCGTGATGCTCGCCATCGGGCGCGTGCCGAACACCATGGGCCTTGGCCTCGAGAAGGCCGGCGTCGCGCTCGGCAAGAAGGGCGAGATCAAGGTCGACGAATACTCGAAGACCAATGTCGATCACATCCATTCCATCGGCGACGTGACGGACCGGTTGCAGCTCACGCCGGTGGCGATCCATGAGGCCATGGCGTTCGTGAAGACCGTTTACGAGGGCAAGCCCACGCCGGTCGATCACAAGCTGGTGCCGACGGCGGTGTTCAGCCGCCCGGAAATCGCGACCGTGGGGCTCACCGAGGCGCAGGCGCTGGAGCAGGGCCATGCGATCGACGTCTACCAGTCGACCTTCCGCCCCTTGAAGCACACCCTGTCGGGCCGCGAAACACGCGCGCGTTTCAAGCTGGTGGTGGACGCCAGGACGCAGAAGGTCCTGGGTTGCCACATCTTCGGCTTCGACGCCGCGGAGATCATCCAGATGGTCGCCGTCGCGCTGAAGATGGGTGCGACCAAGGAGAACTTCGACGCCGCCGTCGCGCTCCATCCCACGGCGGCGGAAGAACTGGTCACGATGCGGGCGAAGTCCTACTCCCGCCCCTGAATAACCCGTTCACCACGCCCTTCCGCCGCACTGGCAAATCCGTCTCCCGCCCCGTATATCCACAGGATAGATACAGGAGCGCGCGCCGTGGCCCAGGTTTGGAGCCCCAATAGCTGGCGGAAAAAGCCCATTGTTCAGGTTCCGGCCTATCCGGACGCTGCGGCATTGGCGGCTGTCGAAGCGCGCCTGAAGACCCTGCCGCCGCTGGTATTCGCCGGCGAGGCCCGCAACCTGACCGCCGCGCTGGGGCAGGTGTCGGAGGGTAAAGCTTTCCTGCTCCAGGGCGGCGATTGCGCGGAGAGTTTTGCGGAATTCTCCGCCAACAACATCCGTGACGCGTTCTGCGTGTTCCTGAGCATGGCGACGGTGCTGACCTTCGCGGCCGATGTGCCGGTGGTGAAGGTCGGCCGCATTGCCGGACAGTTCGCCAAGCCGCGCAGCGACGACAACGAAGTCCGCGGCACGGTCGTCTTGCCGTCCTATCGCGGCGACATCATCAATGGCGAGGAATTCACCGCCGAAGCGCGCATTCCCGATCCGCAGCGCATGCTGAGCGCCTATTTCCAGGCGGCTGCGACGGCCAATCTGGTGCGCGCCTTCGCGACGGGCGGCTATGCCGACCTGCAGCGCGCGCGCCACTGGTTCCTTGATCATCACCATCCGGATCTGGAACGCCGATACAACGAGGTGGTGGACAAGATCGACGAAGGCGTCGGCTTCCTCCAGACGTTCTCGCTCGCCGATGCGGTGAAGCAGCAGACGAGCCGCGTGGATTTCTATTTCAGCCATGAAGCGCTGTTGCTTTCCTATGAGGAAGCACTCACCCGCCAGGATTCGATCACCAAGGATCACTACGCCACCAGCGCCCACATGATCTGGATCGGCGACCGCACGCGCCAGCCCGATGGCGCACATGTGGAGTTCTGCCGCGGCGTGAAAAATCCGATCGGCCTCAAATGTGGACCATCGATGTCGGAGGACGATCTCCTCAAACTGATGGCGGTCCTCAATCCGAAGAACGAAGCGGGCCGCCTGACGCTGATCTGCCGCTTCGGCGCCGACAAGGTGGCCGAGAAGCTGCCACGCCTGATCCGCGCGGTGGAGAAGGAAGGCGCCAGGGTCGTGTGGTCGTCCGATCCCATGCACGGCAACACGGTGAAGTCGAACAACGGATTCAAGACGCGCCATGTGGAACGCGTCATCAAGGAAGTGAAAAGCTTCTTCGAGGTGCATCGCGCCGAGGGCACCCATGCCGGCGGCGTGCATTTCGAGATGACCGGCGCCGACGTGACGGAGTGCCTTGGCGGCGCGCAGGCGATCAGCGAAAGCGATCTCGCCAGCCGCTACGACACGCGTTGCGATCCGCGCCTCAATGCCAGCCAGTCGCTGGAGCTTGCTTTCCTGATGGCAGACAGCCTCAGGGCCGAACGCATGAAGGATCGCCCGGCCAAGAGCGCCTGAGCCGGAGCAAAGACGTTCGAAGGGAAGAGACGGGAATGGGTGCGGCGCGGTTGCTCGCGAAGGCTTGGCTGGTGTTCTGCCTGTTCGCGGGCGCCTATGAAGCCGAACAGATGCTCTCCCGCGGCGTGGCGCTTCCCTCATCCATCGGTCCCATTGCCGTGTGCGTTCTCTTGTTCGGCGCGATGGGGCTGCTCTTCATCGGCGGATACGGCGTTTCCGGCGCGCATGGATCCTTCCTGGCGCGGCTGAAGCCGGATCACTGGATGCCGGGATTCAACGGCCTGGTGTTCCTCACCTTCGCGGTCCTGATCTTCATGGTGCAGACGAGTTATCTGCCGCAGCATGTGTCGGGCAGCATTCTCTCCGCGCTGGAAGCCTCCGTGCATTTCGCCATTCCCGGCCAGCGCGCGCTGGAATATCGGCTCGATGCCTGCACGCTGGATGGCGGCCGCGTGACAGCGTCGGCGCTGTCGTGGCTGCTCGCGGTGATTTTTCTCGGCTCGGCCTTGTCGCGCGTGCGGCTCGCGGCCGGCATCGTGCGCCTGGAACGCAAGGCGCGGCCGGATTCGCTCGGCCCCGCGAGCCTGACCTTGCTGCTCGGTCTCTCTGCGGTCGTCGGAATCCAGTTCCTGTTCCTGGGCACGATCTTCACGATCATGCCGTGCGACATGCTCGTGGACCTTCCCGGAGAACTCCTAATAGGCCTCGGCCCGCTGATGCTGGCTTATCTGATCGTCGCCGCCGTCACCGATCTACTGTCGCTGGGCCCGGAGGCGTAGCTACTCATCACCTCCCCCTTGTGGGGAGGTCGAAATTTGCTCTTCGCAAATTTCGGGTGGGGGGATTGCAAGCACCGCTCCCCCCACCCGAAAAATTCTTCGCTGCGCTACGAATTTTATCGGCCTCCTCACGAGGGAAAGGCGATAAACAGACTACACTGCCTTGTCCGGCCCGACGCGCACGACCATCTTGCCGAAGTTTGCGCCCTTGAAGAGGCCGATGAATGCATCCGGCGCTTTTTCTACGCCGTCCATCATCGTCTCGTGCCACTTCATCTTGCCTTCCATGGCCCATTTGCCCATGTCGGCGATGAATTTCGGCATCAGGTTGCCGTGATCGGAGACGATGAAGCCCTTGATCATGATGCGGCTCGGGATCACGGCGATGATGTTGCGCGGGCCGGGCGGCGGCGCGGTGTCGTTGTATTGCGCGATCATGCCGCAAACCGGGATGCGCCCGCCCTGGCGCATGTTGGCGAGCGCGGCATCCAGGTGCTCGCCGCCGACATTTTCGAAATAGACGTCGATGCCTTCCGGGAACGCCTTGCGGACAGCGGCCGTGAGATCTCCGCAGGTTTTGTAGTTGATGACCTCGTCGCAGCGCGCGACGTCCTTCAGCCACTGGCACTTGTCGTCCGAGCCGGCGGAACCGACGACATAGCAGCCCTTGTTCTTGGCGATCTGGCAGACGACCGCACCCACTGCGCCGCTCGCGGCCGACACGAACACGCGCTCGCCGTCCTTGAGTTGCCCGACATCAAGCAGGCCGGCATAGGCAGTGAGGCCCGGCATGCCGAATGTGCCGAGGTAAGCGGAGAGGGGGGCGAGGCCGGGATCGATCTTCTGGCAGTCTGCGCCGCTCGTCAGGTACCACTCGCGCCAGCCGCCGAAGTGGCTGACATAGTCGCCGACCTTGAACTTGTCGTTGTTGGAGGCGACCACCTGTCCGACGGCGCCACCTGTCATCACTTCGCCGAGCTTGAACCCGTCCACATAGCTGGCCCGGTCGGTCATGCGCCCGCGCATATAGGGGTCCACGGACATGTAGCTGTTGCGGACCAGAATCTCGCCCTTGCCGGGGGTAGGGACGGGCCGCTCGACCAGCTCGAAATTGGCCGCTGAAGGCATGCCGGAGGGCCGGGATTTGAACAGAATTTCACGGTTTTTCTGGTTGCTCATGGCGCTTCCTTTAACCAGGGTTTTCTTGGGTTTTTGCGGGCTGGAGCCTAGCAGGGACCGGAGGTGTAACAAGACGAAACATTATGTTGGTGGCCCCCCGCCCCTGCGGCATGGCCTTTAGGGCCCGGTATCACCCCGGGGATTCTCCTTGTTTCAGCCATCCCAGCAGGAAGCCGGTCTACTCCGCGCGGCCGTCATTGGTCAGGGCGCGTTCGGCCGTCACCATGCCTCGAAATATTCCAAGCTGCCGGGCGTGCAGCTGACCGCCATTGCCGATCCCTCGGCCGATGCGCGCCGCGCCTCGGAAGCCGCCCATGGCATCACCGCCGTCGCTGACTGGCGCGATCTGCTGGGCAAGGTCGACATCGTATCCGTCTGCTCGCCAGCCGTCACTCACGCGCCGATCGTGCGCGGCTTCCTGGAAGCCGGCGCGCATGTGCTCGTCGAGAAGCCGATCGCCACGGACCTCAAGGAAGCCGATGCGCTGATCGCATTGGCCGAAATCAAGAACCGCGTTCTCACCGTCGGCCATCAGGAGCGTTATGTTTTCGCGCGCACGGGCCTTCTGGATTTCGACGAGGCGCCGCTGGAAGTGGAATGCTGGCGCACCGGCCCGTGGACGGGCCGCGGCGCGGACGTTTCGGCCGTGCTGGACCTGATGATCCACGACCTCGATCTCGTTCACCGCATCGTGCCGGGCGGGGTTGCCGACGTGCACGCCAAGGGCCGCACGGAGCAGGGAGATCACGCCGATGAAGTCTCCGCGCTCGTGAGCTTCGACAACAAGGCGACGGCCAAGCTGGTGGCATCGCGCATTTCCCCGATCCGCCGCCGCGGCATGCGCGCGGTCTATGAGGACGGCGTGGTGGAAATCGATTTCGTGACCCGCGAAGTGAAGAACACCACCGGCCACAAGCTGAACCCGCTTGAGACGATGGATCCGCTGGGCGAGTCCGTGGCGGCATTCGTGGATGCCGTGCGCCTGGGCAAGCCGGCGCTGGTGCGCCCGGAAGAAGCGCGCCGCGCGCTGGAAACCGCGCTCCTGATCGATCAGGCCGCAGCGCTCAAGTTCGGCGCCCAGCAACAAGCGCTCTACGCGTAGTCCGCCGGGCAGACACAGATTGCGCAAGGCCCGGCACGTCCGGGCCTTTCGTTTTTCACGCCATGTGGAAACAGCCGGGCGGCAAAGCCATTCAAGCAACAACGAAAACTCTATAATACCCTTGTCATGACCGACCGCTTCCGCATCGCACTCGCCCAGCTCGATCCGACCATGGGCGACATTCCCGGCAATCTGCGCCGGGCGAAAGCGGCGCGGGCGGAGGCGGCTGCCGTGGGCGCGGACCTGATCCTGTTTCCCGAGCTCTATATCGTCGGTTATCCGCCGGAAGACCTCGTGCTGAAGCCTGCGTTGCAGGACGACGCCCGCGAAGCCATCGAGAAATTCGCCAAGGACACCGCCGATGGCGGCCCTGCGGTTCTGATCGGTTCGCCCTGGGTGGAAGACGGCAAGCTCTACAACGCCTTCCTGCTGCTCGATGGCGGCAAGGTCGCGGCAAAAACCTTCAAGGTCGACCTGCCGAACTACGGCGTGTTCGACGAGAAGCGCGTCTTCGTGCCCGGCCCGATGCCGGGGCCGATGAATGTGCGCGGCATCCGCATCGGCGT
>DATIVW010000316.1:0-5526 GCA_035465595.1 Rhizomicrobium sp.
TACCACCGGCTCGGTTGCACGACGGTGCGCTTCAACTTCCGCGGCGTGGGCCGCAGCCAGGGCACCTTCGATTCCGGCGCGGGCGAATTGTCCGACGCTGCCGCGGTACTCGACTGGATGAACACCCTTTATACAAACCCGTCATTCGTGTGGGTGTGCGGTATTTCTTTCGGCGCATGGATCGGCATGCAGCTCCTGATGCGCCGGCCGGAAATAACCGGCTTTGTTTCGATCGCCCCGCCGGCGTCCATGTATGACTTTGCCTTTCTCGCACCCTGCCCCGCCTCGGGCCTCTTCGTGCATGGCACGAAGGACCAGGTGGTTCCCGAATCCGATGCGCAGAAGCTGGTCGACCGAATTTCCGCGCAGAAGGGCATCAAGATCGCCTACGACAAGATCGAGGGCGCCAACCACTTCTTCGACAATCACGAAGCGGATGTCCTGGAATCCGTCGAGGCCTATGTGCAGAAGCGCATGACCGGTCCGCGCGAAGGGCGTTGACGCTTACTTCCTGTGCAGCTTGCCGCCGGTGATCGGCCGCGACACGCCCGTCGTTGTCGGCAGGCTGAGCGGCAGGCCTCTTACGGATCGCGCCGCCAGATAGGCGAAGGCTTCCGCCTCGATGAAATCGCCGTTCCAGCCGGCATCTTCGGCCACCAGTACCGGCGCGTTCACGCGCGAACGCAACTCGCCCATCAGCACCGGATTGTGCCGCCCGCCGCCCATGACGATCCATGTCGTCGGCATGTCGGAGAAATGCTCGCGCGCGCGCGCAATGGACGCCGCCGTGAACGCGGTCAGCGTCGCTGCACCATCCTGCGGCGAAAGGCCGTTCACCGCATCGATTCCGAAATCCAGGCGGTCGAGTGATTTTGGCGGCACTTTCTCAAAGAACTCGTTGTCGAGCATCTCGGCGAGTGCGCGATCGTCCACGTGTCCTTGCCGCGCAAGCGCTCCGCCTTCATCGACCGGCTTTCGCGTGTGGTTCATCGCCCAGTCGTCGATCGGCGCATTGCCGGGCCCTGTATCGAAAGCCAGCACGTCATCGCCATTGATATAGGTCACGTTCGCCACCCCGCCGATGTTCACGAACACCAGCGGCGGATTGAGCGCAATATTCTTCGCATTACGCGCCAGGACCGCATGATAGAGCGGTACCAGCGGCGCGCCCTGCCCGCCCGCCTTCACATCCGCCGACCGGAAGTCGTTGACCACGTCGATGCCGGTGAGCTTGGCGAGCAGCGCGCCGTCGCCGATCTGCCACGTCCAGCGCTGCGCCGGACGGTGCAGGATCGTCTGTCCGTGAAAACCGATGAGAGAAACTTGCTGCGGCCTGAGGTCTGCCTTGTCCAGCAGCGCCTTCACCGCATCGGCATGTGCCTCGGTCAGCCGTTGCTCGGCGTCGCGGATGGAGTAGGGAACGGGCGCGCCTGCCGCCACGCCCTTGGCCTCCTCCAGCGCCGCGCGCAGCATGGCGCGCGTTTCGGCGTCATAAGGCACGCCCAGCGCTGGACCGGGAATCGCCACGTCCAGCCCATCGGTTTCCAGCAGCGCGGCATCGACGCCGTCCAGAGACGTGCCGCTCATCAGGCCAATGACTTTTTGAACCTCTGCCATTCGTGCTACAGACCCGGCACTTCGCAAACCGAGTTCATACCATGTCCGCCGCCGCGCACAGCTTCAAATCCGGCTTCCTCCGCACATTCGTGGAACGCGGCGCGTATTATGACTGCTCGGCTCCCGAGGATCTGGACGCGCTTTTCCTGAAGGAGCGCGTGACGGCCTATATCGGGTTCGATTGCACCGCGCCCAGCCTGCATGTCGGCAGCCTTGTGCAGCTGATGACGCTGCGGCGGCTGCAGCAGGCGGGCCACCGCCCCATCCTGCTCATGGGCGGCGGCACGACCAAGGCCGGCGATCCCAGCGGCAAGGACGAGACGCGCCTCCTGCTGACGCCGGAAAAGATCGAAGAGAACAAGCACCGCATCCTGGGCGGCGTGAAGCATCTGCTCAAGTTCGGCGAGGGCCCCAGTGACGCCATCATGGTCGACAACGCCGAGTGGCTCGACAAGCTCGAATACATCCCCTTCCTGCGCGAAGTCGGACGGCACTTCTCCGTCAACCGCATGCTGACGATGGAGAGCGTGAAGCTGCGGCTCGACCGCGAGCAACCGTTGTCGTTCCTGGAGTTCAACTATTCGCTGATGCAGGCATTCGATTTCGTGGAACTGTACAAGCGCTATGGCTGCCGGCTGCAGTCGAGCGGCTCCGACCAGTGGGGCAATGTCGTCAGCGGCATCGATCTCGGCCGGCGCATGGAAAACGTGCAGCTGTTCGGCCTCACCACCCCGCTCATCACCACGGCGTCCGGCGCGAAGATGGGCAAGACCGCGGCCGGCGCGGTCTGGCTGAATGCCGATCAGAAGTCGCCCTACGACTACTGGCAGTTCTGGCGCAACACGGAAGACAAGGATGTCGGCCGCTTCCTGCGCCTCTTCACCGACCTGCCGCTGGACGAAATCGCGCGCCTGGAAAAACTCCAGGGCTCGGAGTTGAACGACGCGAAGAAGACGCTCGCCACCGAAGCGACAACTATCCTGCATGGCCGCGCCGCCGCCGATGCCGCTGCCGAAACCGCGCGCCGCACGTTCGAGGAAGGCACGGCCGCGGAAGGCCTGCCGACAATCGAGGTGCCGAAGAGCGAATTCCCCATGGGCGTTCTTGCCCTCGCGGTGAAGGCGAATGTCGCCTCGTCGAATGGCGAGGCACGGCGGCTGATCCAGAACAATGGCCTCAGGATCAACGATACCGCCGTCAGTGACCCCGCCGCGACCGTAAGTGCCGGCGATGCCGCTTCATCCGGAGTGATCAAGGTATCGAGCGGAAAGAAGAAGCACGTGCTCGTAAAGCCGGTTTGACCTGCCGCTATCCTAGTGCAGCTTTGGTGCCGGCGGCGGATTGGTCGTGGGCAGCGCGGGCGGCGGCTCTTGCGGCGGCAGGATCTGCGGCTCCGGCGGCACCGGCATCGAGCCCTCGAAAATGCGCCGGAAGATTCCCGGCGCCAGCGCAGACAGCGGATTGACGCTGAGGTCCGGCTGATCCGCGTTGCCCGACACGCTGTAGGTCATGCCGATCACGCCTTCGCCCTGCTTTGAGACCAGCACGTCGCCGAGAAGCGGGATCGCACCCAGCACCGAGTTGAGCCCATAGACCGGCGCCAGCGTTCCCTTGAGCGCGATCTTGTTGTTGGCCCTGTCGATATATCCATCCGCGGTGATGCCGACGGCAGGCCCGGCGGCGCGCGCATCGTGGATGGTGATCGCGTCGTTCTGCGCGCGGAACGGCACTTCAAGCTTGTCGAAGGTGATGCCCTCGCCGCGCAGCAGGTCGGCCACGCCGGTCAACGAACCCGCCGCGAACAGGCGGGCGAGGAATGGCTGGTTGGTGACCTTGAAATCCTTGATGACGACGGTGCCCGCATAATCCAGCGGCGCTTTTCCTTTTGCCTGCGCCAGCGGCGACAGCGTCGCGTTCACCTCGAGGTCACCACCGCGCATGCTCTCGAAGCCGAACAGCCCCTTGATCAGCGAACCCGCATCGTCCGACGTCAGCTTAACGTGCCGCCCCGCATCCGAAGGCGTGATGGATGCCGCGATCTTGCTTTTGCCCAGCAGCGAAGAAAGCGAAAGACTTTGCGGGCTGGTGCCGGAACCCGCGGTGTCGAGCGAGAACGACGAGAGCGAGACATTGTCCCGCATGACGACCTTGTCCACGTGAATGGAATAGCGGAAGGGCGAAGTGCTTGGCGGCGTGGCCGTGGCGTTTACCTGCGATGCCTTGCGATGGCCAAGCCCGGTGCCGTCAGCGGACCGGCCGCGGAGATTGACGTCAAGCCCGCCCGCCGCCGTGTCCGAATAGACAACCGAGAAATCGTTGTTCGGCCCCGCGCGCACCAGCGGCAGATCGACCTTCGCCAGGTCGCCATTCGCGCCGAAGTTGATGGTGCCCCTGACATTCAGCGCCGCGCCCGTCACCGTCATCGTTTCCGACTTGATGCTTCCATCATTGGCGAAAATGGCATTGACCAGCGCCGTCGCAGGAACACCCGGCGGCTTGTGATAGTTCACGATGTCCATCGACAACGTTGTCGGCGTCAGGTCCATCGTCATGTTGGCGCGGCGCAGATCGCCGCGATGACCGAGAATCTGCGCATTCACGGACACCGGCCCGCTCATCAGGTCCGCGGCATGGAAGTTCAGGGCCTCCCGTGTCGTTTCATCCACCAGTCCCTTGGCCAGGATCGTCGTGGTGATATCGGCCTTGGTCTTGAAGTCCTCGATCCAGTCCACGCCGACCGGCCCGCCGCCCAGCGACACCGTTCCGTTCGCGTGCAGCTTGTCATTGGTGATGTCGAAGCCGACCGTGCCGTTGCTGATCTTGGTGTGCGAGCCCAGCGTAATGGCGAATTGCTGCGCGTTCACCTTGGCGGATATGCCGACGTCATCGGTGTTCACGTCCCGCAGCATCGGCACCCGCACCGTAAGGTCTGCGGTCGCGGTGCCCTTCGCAGTGGAAGGATTGAGATGAAACCGCGTGGGATATTGCAGCGGCTTCTGGTCGAGAAGCATAAGGAGATCGGGGACCGACCCTTCGATGCGCGCATTGATGACGCCGGTCGGGCCATGCATGTGAAGCTGCGGAATCTCGACCGTGCCGTTGCTGGCCTTGATGGGACCGACATTGCCCGAAACGATGGTCGCCCTGAAGGTGTCGCCCGTGAGCGTGGCAACGCCCTGCACATTGGTCATCGGCGACATGCCGGTGACATAGGTCACGGTCGCAGCCGTCAGCGGCACTGATAGGTTGAGTGCATCTTCCGGCAGTGCTGGCTGGTCCAGTGCGCCGGCCTTGATATCGGTGTGAAGCGAGATGGGGCCGATGCGGCCGACGGAGATGTTGTCATTGATCCATTCGCGCGCGCCCTCACCCACATGCAGCGGCCAGTAATGCAGGAAATCGCGCACGTTCATGGCCGCGATCGTTCCATCGGCGGCGATCGCCGGCGAGGTGTCGATGCCAAGCGTGATGGTGGCGGACAACTGTGCATTCATCGGGCCGCCCGAGATGTTCAGCTTCTGTATGTCGATCTTCTGCGTCGCCGGCGTGTAGACCGTGTGCATAGCAATGCGGCCCAGCGTGACCGACTGTTTCACGACTCCCGGCATGGCGACCGAGAAGCGGTCTGCGTTGAGATCCAGCGTTGCAAGGGTCAGGGCGTCGTTCGCATCGAATGTCAGTTGACCCTGGCCGGTCAGGTGGGCGCGGGCGTGATCGCCTTCGAGCGAGGCATCGTCCACCAGCAGGTGGCCGGTGTCGCCGTCGTAGCGGGCCACGAGCTTCAGCGCGCGCACCTTGAGCGGCGCGCCCAGGCCATTCACGGTACCGGAAGCGCCGATTCCGAGATCGGCAAAGCGCAGCCGCGTTCCATGCTCGAAGACGAAGGATCCGGTGATATCGGTCTTGAGG
>DATIVW010000317.1:0-3258 GCA_035465595.1 Rhizomicrobium sp.
ACGCGCCATTGTCGCCGAACAGCTCTTCGAGCTGCGGCCACAATTGGGGCGTGAGCGGGCGGATCTTCAGCGTCATGCAGCCTTCTTCTTCCAGAAACCGTCGCGCGTCAAAACAACCTTGTGGCAATAGACGGCGTGGCCGCGCGCCAGGCAGTCCCGCTGGTCCGTGCCGTCCGGCAGACAGCCCAGCTTTTCCAGCACATGGCCGGACGCCGGGTTGTCGTGGAAATAGCCGGCGATCACGTGCTCGAGCCCCAATTCCATGAAGGCGAAGGCGATGAGGCGGCTTGCCGCTTCCGTCGCGTAGCCCTGTTGCCAGAACGGCTTGCCCAGCCAGTAGCCGAACTCGAACACCTCGCCATCGCGCTTGTGCAGGCCGCAGCTGCCGAGAAAGGCCCCGTCGTCCTTGCGCGTGATGGCGAAGGCGTATTCGCTTCCCTTGAAGCGGGCTTCGGCCATCTTCTCGATCCAGCCGCGCGCGTCCGCTTCACCATAGGGATGCGGCATGCGCGAAAGGTTCTTCGCCACGTCGTAATCGGATGCCAGCGCCACGATCTCCGCAATGTCGAACGGCGCCGGCACTCTCAGCAACAGTCTCTTGGTCTCCAGTCTCCAAACCACAACACAAACTCCCTCCCGGCGAGGGAAATAAAAAAGGGAAGATGGCGGACCATCTTCCCTCGCACCTGATGAGCCGCCGATTTGTCCGGCAGCCCCTTTTGCAGACTGCCTATCTAGTTCGCGTCCTTCGCCGCCGGATTTTGCGCCGTAATGACCGATACGAATTGGCGACGCTTGAAGCCCGTCTTGAACGAGACATGGCCATCGGCGGTCGCAAAAAGCGTGTGGTCCTTGCCCATGCCGACGTTCTCGCCCGGATAGAACTTGGTGCCGCGCTGGCGCACGATCACGTTGCCGGCGTTGATGACTTCGCCGCCATACACCTTCACGCCAAGCATCTTGGGGTTCGAGTCGCGACCGTTGCGCGAAGAGCCGCCTGCTTTCTTGTGTGCCATACGAAGTGCTCCTTACGCCGCGCTGATGCCGGTGATCTTCACTTTCGTGAAGTGCTGGCGGTGACCGCGCTTGCGATGGGTGTTCTTGCGGCGCTTCTTCTTGAACGCCACGACCTTCTCGCCCTTGCCCTGGTCGATCACTTCTGCGGTGACGGACGCGCCCGAGATCAGCGGCGCGCCGTGCCTGGGGCTATCGCCGCCCAGCATCATGACTTCGCCGAAGGTGATCTTCGAACCGGTGTCGCCATCGAGACGCTCGATGGTGATGACGTCGTCTTTGGCGACCTTGTACTGTTTTCCGCCCGTGCGGATGACCGCGAACATAGGGTAAGTCCTTGAAATCATTGGTATCCGCGCGGACAGAGGCCCGGCGGAAGCCGCGCAATATACTTAGCGGCGGGGCAGGGTCAAGGGAGCGGGCAAAATCCTTTTTCGGCCGGTTTTGACCTCGCGCAATCTCCAAATCGCCGCCGCTTGGCACATGGGTGCGAACGCGGGAACATAGGCTATCGAGGTCCGTTACAGATGCGTGGGCTGAACGGCATGAGCGCGCCTCCACCCATGCCAAACGACGGCGCGGTTCGCCGCCTTGCCGGAACAGGAAGCAAAACGTGAGCAATATCGATTTCGACATGGACGGCGGCGACAACCGCCTCGCCGAAAGCATCGCGCGGCTGCAGGATGAAGCCGAAACGCTGATGGGCGACATGCCCAATGTGCCGCCGGAGCTGAAGAACCGCCTGCAGTCGCTGCAGGACCAGATTTCCGATCTCTACGCGATGCTCTCCGAAGAAGCCGGCTACGGCGTCGACGCCGTGGAAGAGGCCATCGTCGCGCGCCCCTGGACGAGCGTGTTCGTCGCGTTCGGGCTTGGCTGCCTGATGTCCGCGCTTTTGCGCCCCGCGCCGCGCCGCGGTTATTTCTGATCGGAGTTCGTCATGGCGACCGCCACACACAAAAGAACACGCCCACGCGCCGCCGCCGCGCGCCGCAGGTCAGTCTCGCGCCGCGCGCCGCCGCCCGCGCCGGGACCGGATGCCGGCACGCTCGCGACATGGGCGGGATTTGCGCTCGCCGGACTCGTGATCGCGGTGGGCGTCGCCGCCATCCTTGTCGACGATGTTCCCTTCGAGGACCGCTACATCCGCGACATGCGCCATCGCCTGCGCGATCGCGCCTCGCATGCTTCGGCCGATGCGATCGATGCGCTCAGCCGCCAGTTCGCCGAACTGCGCGGCGACGTGCAGCGCCGCCTGGCCGACCTTCGCTGAAGAGCCTAGTGCCGCTTGAAATACTGAACCTGCTTCTCGTGCTTTTCCGCGGCCGCCTTGGTGCGGAACGTGCCGAGATTGCGGCGCTTGCCGGTCCTGGGATCCTTCTTGCGCGAATAGAGGCGATAGCCGCCGGACGGCAATTTGCGGATCATGGAAACCTCCCTATTCTCTTGAGAACAACCGGCAGGCCGCCCATCCGGTTTCAATCCCCCAGGATGCGCGGCGCGTAGCGGTGCAGCATGGTTCCGTGGTCGGCGAGCCAGCGCTGCGCGCGCTTCACATCGGCACCCAGAAGATTGACCAGCTGCCAGAAGCGCGGGCTGTGGTTCATCTCCTTCATATGCGCCACCTCGTGCGCGACCACGTAATCGAGCACGAAATCGGGCGCGAGAATGAGGCGCCATGAGAAGGACAGCGAGCGCTGCGCCGAGCAGGAGCCCCAGCGGCTGGCGGTGTCACGCACGGTGATGCGGCGCGGCTTGATGCCGAGCTTCTCCGCATAGAACGTGGTGCGCGCGTCCAGCGTCTTGCGCGCTTCGCGCTTGAGGAAATCCACGATGCGGCGCGGCGCATGTTCGGGCTTGCCGGAGACCAGGATGACCGGCTCGCCGTCTTCCTCGTCGGCCCACACGGGCGCGCGGCCCTTCTCGCCTTCCACGATGTGATGGATCTCGCCGCGAAACGGGATGTGCTCGCCGACGCCGAGCAGCACCGGCTTGGGCACGCGGGCGCGGCGCCTGCGGATCCAGTCCGCTTCCGACCGCGCGAAAGCAAGCGCACCCTCCAGCGCGCGGCGGGACGGCGCCACCACCGTCACTTCACCGGTCGAGGGATGGACTTTCACGATCAGCCGGCGCGCGCGCGGATTGAGGCGCAAGGTCACAGGCACGAAATCGTTATCGATCCGCAGCAATTCGCGGCCGGCCAGTTGCCGCTTCGCTTTTTTGCGGGGCTGCCCCAACACACGC
>DATIVW010000318.1:0-3962 GCA_035465595.1 Rhizomicrobium sp.
CCCGCCAGCGGCGCATAGATGTCGATGGTTTCCTGCGCGATGCGCCGCCGCTTGTCCGGCTTCTCGATGTGGTTGAGCGTGCGCATGTTGTGCAGCCGGTCGGCCAGCTTCACCAGGAGCACGCGGATGTCGTTGGACATCGCCAGCATCAGCTTGCGGAAATTCTCCGCCTGTTTGGTGCGCTCGCTGAACAATTCCAACTGCGACAGCTTCGTCACGCCGTCGACAAGGCCCGCGATCTCTTCGCCGAAATTCTTCCTCACGTCCTCGATGGTGACGTAAGTGTCCTCCACCGTGTCGTGCAGCAGAGCCGTCGCGATGGTGGGCACATCCAATTTTAGTTCGGTGAGGATCGCCGCGACTTCCAGCGGATGGGTGAAATAGGGATCGCCCGAGGCGCGGAACTGTTTTCCGTGCGCCGTCATCGCGTAGACATAGGCCTTGTTGAGCAGCGCCTCGTCTGCCTCGGGGTCATAGGCCTTCACCCGGTCCACGAGTTCGGTCTGCCGCATGAGCTTTCGCTTGGCGGCCTGCTTGGGCGTCGGCGGATGGAACACCGTCGCGGCGGCCGGGATGGCGGACGCGCGACCGGATGACGGCGAAGAGTGAATCTCACCCTGCGCCGCGGCCTTTGTTTCGCCGGGTCGCGTCGGAACGCTCATTGTTCCAACATTATAGAGCAATTTTGCGGGTTTGGCGCGATTCGCTGAGAACAAAAACAAAGGGCGGCCCGATGGACCGCCCCTCGAAATTCCCTATCCGGGACGGGACTACTCTTCGTAGTCGCCTTCCGGTTCCGGCTGCGGCTCGGCGCGGCGCTGGGCTTCGGAGGTGAGCGCGCGAAGCAGCTCTTCTTCCGTCACCTGGCGAGCCTGCACGTCCTCGCGCACGTCCTCTTCCGTCGGCTGCGCTTCGGGCTCGTCCACTTCGGCGTGCTTCTGGAGGGACTTGATGTATTCCTCCTTGGCCTCGTCCGGCTTGATTTCCTTGGCCGCGATCTCGCGCAGCGCGACGACGGGGTTTTTGTCCCGGTCACGATCGACCAGCGTCTCCGCGCCGCCCGAAAGCTGGCGCGCGCGGAAACCCGCGATCAGCACCAGGTCGAACCGGTTGGGGACCTTGTCCACGCAATCTTCAACGGTAACGCGAGCCATTCGGAAGTCCTTTTGTATTCAATTTCAAAGGGTTGGGCCGAAGCGGATTCCCGCCCTTCGGAAGGCGGCGGACACTATATAAAGCGGGCCGCCGATACAAGGCCACCAGTTCCGCCGCCCCGTGTCATCATTCTGCCGGGCAAAGGGGGCGAATATGAGACTTTCCGAACGCGTTCTGGGCGGGCTTCTGGTGCTGGCCGCCGCCGTCACCGCCTATTACTGGTGGGACTACTTCACCGGCGGCGACGTGATGGTGGTGAAGGAGCGCTGGTATACGGCCTTTGAATCCAGCTTTCCCGTCGCCGATGGCTGGCTTTCGCTCTGCTCACTGTTTGCCGGCATTGGCCTCTTCGCCGGCAGCCGCCTCGCGCCGCGCTTCGGCCTGATGGCAGCCTCCGCCTTCTTCTACCTCGCGGCGATGGACATCACCTTCGATGTCGAGAACCACATGTACGCGATGGCCGCGGCGAACGACGCGATGAAGTTCGAGATCTTCATCAACGTCTCCTGCCTCATCCTCGGCTTGTGGACGCTTGCGGTGTCCTGGCGAAAGCTAGGCTGAGTTCACGTCGTTCGCGAGCTTCGCAGCCTCCGCCTTGGCGGCGACATGATCCTTGTGCGCGTGGATCAGGGGCTGCGCCCGCAGCCACGTCGTAAAGGCGCGCGCGAACAGCATCGCCGCCGAAAGCAGGATACCTGCATCCGTCCAGCCCATGATCGCAGCCGGACCGCTGTGCGGTGCGCTTGGAATGGGCGAATCCGGAATGTACCCTGAAGCACTGAACGGAGAGCCGTTGACATCTGGCAGGATGAATTTGAGTCCGAACTTGGCGGCGAACAGCGCCAGCACCACGATGGTTCCGATCGGCGTTGCCTTGCTGGTGATCGCGCCGGTGTCGTAGTCGATCGAGAATTCCTGATGATGCGCCGACAGGAACCCGATCACCAGACCGGCGATAACCGCCCCGATATCGACGGGAATCCACAACAGCCATGGCTTCGGCATGGGCGCCGACCACAAGGTCGCGGCCGTGGCGAGGATGATGAATGCCGGGAACCAGAAGATGCGATTGACCTTCACCTTGCGCGGCCTGTTGCGCATCAGCCGCCGCGCCATGATCGCGATCACGACCAGCGGCAGGATGTAGGGACCAAGCTCTTTCATGGCGCGGGATTCATGTGCGTCTTCGCCTCGCCTCTTAGCACAAACTCCGCGCGATTTGCGCCGCCCGCTCCGGTTGAATGGTTAAAGACAGTCCATCACACTGGCGGCGCAACGAACCGGTGACCGGGATGCACCTTCCTGCAAAAATGTTTCTCATGGGCGCGCTGCTCACGGTGGCGCAATCGGCTTGCGCGACCGGGGCCTGGCACACCTACCGCGACACCAAGCTCGGATTTTCGATTTCCTACCCGGATGGATGGCGCCTCGACCCGGATCACGTCTACGGCGCGCTCGGACCCGGCAAGGAGATCCATGGCGTGGCGTTCGTGGTGGACCCGAAATTCACGGCAGGAACCAATTTGTCGGACGATTCCTATCTCGCCGTGGAAGTCCTGCCGGATGCGCGGACATGCACAGCTTCGCTGTTCCTGGACGATGCGATCGACAAGCCGCGGGTAAAAACCAGCGCCAGCGGCATGACATGGTCGGTGCAGGACGGTGTCGATCAGGGCGCCGGGAACGCCTATGACGAAACGGTGCAGGCCGCCATCGGCACACAGCCCTGCCTCGCGACGCGCGCCATGGCGCATTCCACCAATATCGGAAATTACGACCCTGGAACGGTCAGGGAATTCAATCGCGCCGCATTCAACCGCACCATCGACAGGATGCGCGAGAGCTTCCGCATCTCGCCGCCCTAAATGGCCCTGACCGCGCTGCGCTCGCCTTGGGGGATCGCGGCCAGCAATTCATCGATGGTTCTTCCCGAGACCGGATGCCGCCAGTCCGGCGCCACGTCGCGCAAGGGAATTAATACGAATGCCCGTGTCGCCATGCGCGGATGCGGCAACACTGGCGGTCCCTGCTCCAGGCGGCCCTCGTAATCCAGTATGTCGAGATCCAGCGTGCGCGGCGCGTTGCGCGTATCACGTACGCGGCCGAACGCGGTTTCCGTCTGGTGAAGACGCGCGATAAGTTCCGATGGTGAAAGTTCCGTCATGACGCGCGCAACCGCATTCACATAAGCCGGATCGCGGGGATCGGGCCACGCCGGCGTGCTGTAGAAGCGCGATGTCACGGCCGGCGTCACGCCGTTCTCTTCAAGATGCGCGAGCGCGGCGCGCAAGGTCGCCGCGGAATTTCCCGCATGCGAAGGAAGATTGGAACCGAGCGCAATCAAAATCATAATTCACTTCCGATTTTCACTTGCACATAACCAATGATGGCCTAGAACAAGAGTGCCGCCGGGGGATTACCGAAGGGACGGCTTTGATTGCGTGTTGCGTAATTTTGAAAGGACATAACATGTTGTTCTACCCCCAGGAGAAACTCGCCCTGTTCATCGACGGCGCCAATCTTTACGGCGCCGCCAAAGGCCTCCAGTTCGATATCGACTACAAGCGCCTGCTGGAGCTTTTCGCGCGCAAGGGCATTCTGGTCCGTGCATTCTATTACACGGCTGTCGCCGAAAACGAGGAATTCTCGCCGCTGCGGCCGCTGGTCGACTGGCTGGACTACAACGGATTCTCCGTCGTCACCAAGCCGCTGAAGGAGTTCACCGACGCGCAGGGGCGCCGCCGCGTGAAGGGCAACATGGACATCGAGCTTGCCATCGACGTGATGGAGATGGCCGATCAGGTGGA
>DATIVW010000319.1:0-1734 GCA_035465595.1 Rhizomicrobium sp.
CGGCCATAGGCGGCGTTGGGATTCACGGCGATTCCTTCGCCCGGATACATCTGGGCGGACGCCGCCGTCGCCGCCAGAAGCGCGGCGGTGAATGCGCAAAGTGCGAGTGATCTGGTCATCGGGCGGGGAGAATAGGGGCGGCTGGCCATCGCCTCAACTCTTGCCTGCGTCTTTCAGGAGCTTCAGGAACTGGCCATGCAGCGCCTCGTTGGAGGCGATGATGTGGCCCGTCTCCAGCATCTTCTGCTGGTTGTTCAGGTCGCTCACCACGCCGCCCGCCTCGCGCACCATCAGGACGCCGGCGGCGACGTCCCATGCCTTCAGGTTGCGCTCCCAGTACATGTCGTAGCGTCCGGCGGCGACCCAGGCGAGATCGAGTGCGGCCGATCCGAAGCGGCGCACGCCGGATGTGTTGGCCATCATCGCGCCAAGCTCGCCCTGGAAGCGCTCATGCCCGTCCTTGCCGATATAGGGAATGCCGGTGGCGCAGAGCGCGATGCGCAGGTCCTTGCGGCCGGCCACGCGCAGCCGCTTGTCGTTGAGATAGGCGCCGTGGCCCTTCTCGGCGGTGAACATGTCGTCGGTGATCGGATTGAAGATCACCCCGCTCACCAGCACGCCATCGCGCTCCAGCCCGATGGAGATGGCGAAATGCGGAATGCCGTGCAGGAAGTTCGTCGTGCCGTCGAGCGGATCGATGATGAAGCGGTGCGACTTGTCCGGCCCGTCGATGGCGCCCACTTCCTCCGACAGGATGGGATAGCCGGGGCGCGCCTTCTGCAGCTCGCCGATCAGGATGCTTTCGGTCCGCTGGTCGGCGACGGAGACGAAATCGCCGGGACCTTTCACCGAGATCTGCAAATTCTCCACTTCGCCGAAGTCGCGGATGAGCCTGCGTCCCGCCTTGCGCGCGGCGGAGGTCATCACGTTCAGGGCAGGCGAGAGATAAGGCATCAGTCTTTGTCCGCGCGGCGCAGATAGGAGCCGTCTTCGGTGGCGACCACGATCTTCTCGCCGGCTTCGATGAATGGCGGCACCTGGATCTTCATGCCGTTCGACAGCGTCGCGCCCTTGAACGACGGCGCCGCCGTGCCGCCCTTGAGGACGGGATCGGCTTCGATGACTTCGAGCACCACGTTCTGCGGGAGCGCGATGCCGATGGCCTTGCCGTCATACATCTGCACCAGCGTCTTCATACCGTCCTGCAGGAAGCGCGCCTGGTCCTCGCCCACGAACTCGATGGAAAGCTCGATCTGGTCGTAGGTGTCCATGTCCATGAAAGTCAGCATGTCGCCGTTCGCGAACAGGAACTGGAAGTCCTTCTTCTCGAGATAGATTTCCTCGACGCTTTCGTCGGAGCGGAAGCGCTGGTTCAGCTTGGTGCCGACGGTGACGTTCTTGAGCTCGACCTGGTTGTAGGCGCCGCCCTTGCCGGGCTTCACCTTCTGCGTCTTCACCGCCATCCACAGGCCGCCGTCATACTCGATCATCGTGCCGGGCTTGATGTCATTACCGGAAATCTTGGCCATGAGGATTCGCCCCTCCTTTGGGGCGCGGGTGAAAGGTGTCGAGTTCAAAGAGCGCGCGGGTGATAGCAGGGGCAGGCGCGCTGGCGCAACCCGCCGATTAGAACAAGGAATTGAAGGCCTTAACGGCTGCCTGAGGGCCCGCCTTGTAGCCCCAGACACCGGCCGAGACCGCGATGAAATCCGCGCCCGCGTCCACCAGCACCCT
>DATIVW010000320.1:0-2513 GCA_035465595.1 Rhizomicrobium sp.
GCGACGCGGGCATGGAGCCGATCGAAGCGGTGATCCGCTCCAGCGCCCAGCGCCTGCGCCCGGTGTTTCTGACCACCATCACCGCCATCGGCGGCCTGATCCCGATGATGGCGGCGGTCGAGATCAACTTCTGGACCCGCCAGGTGACCATCGGCGGGCCCAACGGATTGATGTGGGTTCAGCTCTCCACCGCCATCGTGTTCGGACTCGCGTTCTCCAAGATGATCACGCTGG
This sequence comes from Rhizomicrobium sp., assembly GCA_035465595.1. GTDB lineage: Bacteria > Pseudomonadota > Alphaproteobacteria > Micropepsales > Micropepsaceae > Rhizomicrobium. Next base: position 235 of record DATIVW010000320.1, read on the forward strand.
GACTGGTGCCCGCGATGCTCGCGCTGCCTTATCGCTGGCGCGAACGGCGTGCGGCGAAGCGCGGAGAAACCTATACCCACGCGATCCCGGACAATGTGGTGCAGGCAATGAACCGCCGGCGCGCCGAACGCGAAGCGGCGGAATGACTATTCCGCGATAGCGGGCGTGGCGCGTGCCACGCCCGGCGCGACATCCGGGTCGTTCTCGACTTCCTTGAGCTTCTCGCGCGCGGCGGCAGCTTCCTTCTGCTTGTTCCACATCGACGCGTAATGGCCGTTGAGCGCCAGAAGCTGCGAATGGCGCCCGCGCTCGATGATCTCGCCGTGGTCGAGCACCAGTATTTCATCCGCATCCACGACCGTTGAGAGCCGGTGGGCGATCACCAGCGACGTGCGGTTCCTGGAGACTTCCTGAAGCGCGCCCTGGATTTCCCGCTCCGTGCCGGTGTCGAGCGCGCTGGTCGCCTCGTCCAGCAACAGGATCGGCGGATTCTTGAGGATCGTGCGGGCGATGGCGACGCGCTGTTTCTCACCGCCGGAGAGCTTCAAGCCGCGCTCGCCGACCATCGATTCATATCCGAGCGGCAACTCGCGGATGAAGGGATCGATCTGGGCATGGCGCGCGGCATCCTTGATCTCCGCCTCCGTCGCGCCGATGCGGCCATAGGCGATGTTGTAGCGCACGGTGTCGTTGAACAGGACCGTATCCTGCGGAACGATGCCGATCTTCTCCCGCAGGGAGGCCTGCGTTACGTCCCGGATATCCTGCCCGTCGATCGTCACCGACCCGCTCTTGATGTCGTAGAAGCGGTAGAGAATGCGGCTGATCGTGGATTTGCCGGCACCGGACGGGCCGACGACCGCGACCGTCTTTCCCGCCGGGACGGTAAAGCTGATACCCTTGAGCACGATGCGGGCCGGCTCATAGGCGAACACCACGTTGTCGAACCTGATCTCGCCGCCGCTGACGACAAGCGGCTTCGCGCCCGGTTTGTCCTTCACCTCCTGCGGCTGGTGCAGGAGCCGGAACATCGAGTCCATGTCCACCATCGCCTGCGTGATCTCGCGATAGACGGTGCCGAGCAGGTTCAGGGGAACGTAAAGCTGGATCAGGATGGCGTTCGCGGCGGCGAAAAGGCCGACGCTGAACCGGCCCTGCGAAATGCCGACTGCCGTGAGCCACATCACGATGCCGAGGCCCACGGCCATGATGAAGGCCTGCCCGGTATTGAGGATCGACAACGACAACTGCGCCTGGATGGAGGCGCGGGAATATTTCTCCATCGACTTGTCGAAGCGCCGCGTCTCGTGCTCCTCGTTGTTGAAATATTTCACCGTCTCGTAGTTGAGCAGGCTGTCCACGGCCTTGGTGTTGGCGTCCTGATCGGACTGGTTCATGTCGCGGCGGAACTGGATGCGCCAGCGCGTGATCGCGAAAGTGAACCAGACATAGGCGACGACCATCGCCAGCGTTACGGCGGCGATCCAGCCGTCCAGCTTCGAGAGAAGGATCGCTGTGTAGAACACCAGCAGCAGGATCGTGGGGAAGATGCTGAACAGCGAGAACGACAGCAGCGTGTCGATGCCCTTGGTACCGCGCTCGATGACGCGGCTGAGGCCGCCTGTCTTGCGCTCCAGATGGAAGCGCAGCGAAAGGGTGTGCACATGCGCGAAGGTGGAAACCGCGACTTCGCGCATCGCGTGATATTGCACCTTGGCAAAGACGCCGTCGCGCAGCTGCGCAAACGCCTGCATGAGGATGCGAGAAACGATGTAAGACGCCGTCATCGACAGCGCGATACCAAGGGCTACCTGGCCCGGCGTCTTGGCCAGGGCATCGACCGCCTGGCCGAAAAACAGCGGGGAATAGCTGGTTGCGCTCGTGGCCAGCAGCAGGAAGAAGATGGAGATCACCACCCGTGTCCGCAGATCCGGCCGTCCCTTGGGCCAGAGATAGGGCATGATCGTCCAGAGGGGCCGGAACGATGGCGCGCCGTCGCCTTCTTCTGTCAGAACTTTGGCCATCGAATCAGTTACCCATATTCGCGCCGCCGAAGACGAGGAAACCCAGGAGAAGCGCGGCAAGGGCGATCAGGGCAAGAACAACCAATGGACGCTTCACGGATGAGCCTCGTGGGAACGCTTTGAATGGAAAACTGTTTAGGTACGCGCGCGCCTGCCCGCAATCCCCTCGGCGGACGGTGCGCTATGCTCCTGACGTAACCCCGGAACGGCCATGGACAAGACCAAGCGGAGCATTTGCGTTTTCTGCGGTTCCTC
>DATIVW010000321.1:0-1750 GCA_035465595.1 Rhizomicrobium sp.
GAACCGCGGCTGGTCGTGGGAATCAGCGGCGCGTCGGGCGCAGCCTTTGGAATAAGATTGCTCGAGGCCTGCGCCGAGCTTGGAATCGAGTCGCATCTGGTGATGTCCAAGCCGGGTGAAATGACCATCGGCTACGAGACAAAGTTCACGCCCAGGCAGGTCGCGGCGAAAGCAGACAAGCTCTATGCGATCGGCGACATCGCCGCGCCCATCGCATCCGGATCGTTTCCGACGGACGGCATGGTGATCGCGCCCTGCTCCGTGCGGACGTGGTCGGAAATCGCAACCGGCGTCACCACCAACCTTTTGACGCGCGCAGCGGACGTGACTCTGAAGGAACGCCGGCCGCTGGTCCTGATGGTGCGCGAGACGCCGTTGCATGTCGGACACTTGCGTTCGCTGACGCAGCTGGCGGAAATGGGCGCGATCATCCTTCCGCCGGTGCCCGCGTTCTACGCCGAACCACACGGGCTCGAAGACATCGTCGACAACATCGTCGGCAAGGCGCTCGATCTTCTGGGACATGACTGGCCGCGCACGAAGCGCTGGGGCGAGGACCTCGTCAAAGGCAAGCGCAATGCGAAGCCGAGGCGCTAGGCGATGACCGAGGCCGAAGAACAGGTGCTGCGGGCCAAGCTTGCCGAGCTGATGCAGGAGCATCGCGACCTCGACACCGCGATCCAGGCGATGGCGGATACCGGCGTGAACGACCAGCTCCAGCTGTCTCGCATGAAGAAACGCAAGCTGCAGCTGAAGGACCTGATCACGCAGATCAACGACAAGCTGCTTCCCGATATAATCGCCTAGCGCAATCCGGCGAAGTCTGCAGCGATCCGCCGGGCAAATTGCGTGACAAAAAGCAAGCTGGCGCGACTTATGCGTCAGCGCAGCGAGCGTTTGTGCGCGTACATCGCTTCGTCGGCGCGGGCGATGGCGAGATCGGCGCTGTCGCTCGAGGACAGCTCGAACGCGCCGTACGAAAAGGCGATCGGGATTTTCCTGTTCTGCCAGCCCGCCGGCGCATCCTGCAGCGTGTCTGCCAGCGATTGCGCCTTGGCCTGCGCCTGTGCCTGGTTGGCATGGCTCAGGATGACACCGAACTCGTCGCCACCGAGACGTCCGACGACGTCGGTGTCGCGCACGTTGCCGCTCAACACCTCCGCAAAATGCTCGAGCACCGCATCGCCGGCCGCGTGGCCGTGACTGTCATTGACCTGCTTGAAGCCGTCGAGATCGAAATAGAGAAGGCTCGCGGGTGTGCCATAGCGAACGGCGAAGGAGATGGAGCGCGTGAGCTCGCGGACGAAGGCGCGGCGGTTCAGGATCGGCAGGAGATGATCGCGGTCGGCGACCTTCTCCATCTCGTTCAGCCTTGCACGCGTCTTGTTCAGCTCCTGGCGCATGGCTTCGACCTCGCCCATCAGCGACATCACCGCGTCGCGTACGCGGGGCGTGAACTCGTCGTCGGGGATGCCAAGGACCGTGGCTGAGGCGGCGACCGGGCGCGCGGGCGGCGCCAGGGCCTGGCCGCGACGGGTATAACCCGCCGCCTTGCGCGCAATCTTCGCGCTTCCTGCCCGCTCGACCTTCATTTTTCCAGCCCCGCCGAGCGAAGCGCCCGTTCGGTAAAAATGCAGTCATTACGGTAAGCAAAGTATTAACAGCCGGATTTCAGGCCTTTTCTCAGGGCTTTCGATGCCTATACTCCGCCGCTTCCTTTTGGACGCCGCAGGAAGCATGACCCCACTCG
>DATIVW010000322.1:0-8338 GCA_035465595.1 Rhizomicrobium sp.
CACCTTTCCCTGCTTCTGGTTCACCCAGTACTTGATGTATTCCACGCCATGCGGCGCCTGGACGTGCTGGTCCATGACATGCGCCTTGGCGACGTCATCGAGCGTGACGCCCGGCAGTTCGTGAATGTCCATGTACATCGGCATTGCGAAATTCCCCGAATGAATGCTTCGACAAGGACTGCTGAGGTTCTCCTTCAGCCGCGGCTGTTTTTCAGATCGACGGAAAGCTCCGGCGGCTTCGACAGCGTCTGGACTACGACGCAGTAGCGCTCGGTGAGGCGCAGGAGCGTCGCGAGTTCCTCTTGCGACGCATCGCTGTCCACCGTGATGTGCAGCCGGATGTTCCGGAAGCCGACCGGCGCATCCTTCGCGACGCCGAGCGTGCCGCGGAAGTCGAGGTCGCCTTCGGCATGGAGCGACGCGTCGCGCAGTTCGATGCCCAGCGAGGTGGCGACGGCGTTCAGCGTCACGCCCGCGCAGGCGACAAGCGCCTCCAGCAGCATGTCGCCGGAACACGCGCTCATCCCGTTTCCGCCGGTCGCGGGATGCAGGCCCGCCGCGATCATGGCCTTTCCGGTTTCGACGTTGCAGGTGACGCCTTCGCCCAGCGTTCCGGATGCGCGCAGCGTGATCAGCGCGGCGGCCGGCGTGTCCTTGTATCGCTCCTTCAGGGGCGCCTGGATGGCCCGAAGTTCATCGCGCTGCATGGCTCTCCCGCGAAGCTGGACTTGCGCGATTAAGTCACGAATCAGGGGGTTTGAACAGGCGCGTCAGCGGCTTGCGCGGCAGCCCGCGCTCCGATTTGCCACGATTGTCCGGCAGCGCCGGCAGCCGATCGGCCCCGGTTTCTCGAAGCGGCGCGGATCAATGGGCGGCAGCGCTCGATGCGATCCCGTTGAGTGCCCGCATCGCGTCGTCGGGGATTTGCAGCGTCGCGGCGGCGAGATTTTCATTGAGATGCGCCGGCGACGACGTGCCCGGAATGAGCAGGATGTTCGGCGAACGGCGCAGCAGCCAGGCGAGCGCGGTCTGCATCGGCGTCGCGCCCAGTTTCTTCGCCACGTCGTTCAGCGTCTGCGACTGCAGCGGCGAGAATCCGCCCAGCGGGAAGAACGGCACATAGGCGATGCCATCCTTCGCCAGCGCATCGATCAGCGCGTCGTCGCCGCGATGGGCGATGTTGTAGGCGTTCTGCACGCAGACGATGGGCGTGATCTTCCGCGCCTCCTTCACCTGCGCGGGCGTCACGTTGCTCACGCCGATATGTTTGATGAGGCCCTTGTGCTTCAGTTCGGCCAATGTCTCCACCTGCGGCGCGATGGAGCCTTCTGTCGGATGCATGCCGTGCATGGAACGGAAGTTCACCACTTCGATCGCGTCGAGCCCGAGATTGCGCAGATTGTCGTGGATCGCCTGCGTGAGATCGGCCGGACTTTGCCAGGGAAGCCATTCGCCTTTCTCGCCCCGCCGCGCCGCCACCTTGGTGACGAGCACGAGGTTCGCAGGATACGGATGCAGCGCTTCCTTGATGACCTGGTTGACGATGTGCGGCCCGTAATAATCGCAGGTGTCGATATGATCGACGCCCGCTTCCACCGCCGCGCGCAACACGCGGATCGCCTGACCGCGATCCTTCGGCGGCCCGAACACGCCCGGCCCCGCCAACTGCATCGCGCCATAGCCCATGCGATGGATGGTGCGGTCGCCGAGTTTGAACGTTCCGGCGTGGGAGAGGGTGGTCATCAGCGGTCCTTTTCTGACCAGGCGTTGGCGGCGGCGCGTGCGGCCCTGGCCTGTTCGAGGCGGCGATTGCCCCATTCCACCAGGGCGCGGATGACCGGCTGCATCGCCACGCCGTCTTCCGTCGGTGCGTAGGACACGCTGCGCCGCGCATCGTTGTTCACCGTGCGCGAGATCAGGCCGTCGCGCTCCAGCTCACGCAATTGTGTGGCGAGTGTCTTGTTCGCAACGTCGTCGCAGCAGCGCTGCAAGTCGCCGAAACCGCGCGGCTGTTGCAGCAGATAAAGCATGACCAGCGGCTTCCAGCGCCCGCCGATCGCGCCCACCGCCGTGCGCAACGGGCAGCCCTTCACGGTGGTGGGAATGCCACCAGGTGGCTGTTTGGTACGGAATTGAATTGTGCTCATCGCGCGGCCTAACTCTCTGTCGTTCGAGAGCATAGCCCATGGGGACGTTTGAATGGTATCGCGAAAACACGTTTATCTTCTGGCGCTGGCAATGCTGGTATCATCCCCAGTCTGCGCACGCGACGGCAGCCACGATTTCGATTCCGAAGCCGGCACATGGACGATCCACACCAAACGTCTCATGCATCCGCTCGCGAATGCGAACGACTGGGTAACCTATGACGGCACCAAGGTGGTTACGGCCGCGCATGGCGGAAAGGCCAGCATCGCAGAAGTGACGGAGGACGGAACGGCGGGACACCTGAACTTCGTCGCGATCCGGCTTTACGACCCCGCCGCGCAGCAATGGAGCCTCAATTTCACAAGTGCGGGCAATGCGACGTTCGGCACGCCGCTCTATGGCGAATTGCGCAACGGCATTGTCGAATTCATCGGGCCGGACATGCGCGATGGCCGCAGCATCCTCGTGCGCTTCGACTCCAGGGAGGAAGATGCGGACCACGCATCGTCCGAACAATATTACTCCGATGACGGCGGCAAGACGTGGGAATTGAACTGGGTCAACACATACACACGCGTGAAAGGCTAGACACGATGAATCGCTTTATCCTTGCTCTGGCGGCGTCTGTGCTGGCGTCGCCGGTCTTCGCCCAGCCGCTCGTGCCGCTGCAGGACGGAAGCCACGATTTCGATTTCGCTCTGGGGACATTTCATACCCATATCCGCCGCGTCCCCGATCCGTTCGGCGAGCCCGCCAAGTGGGTCACCTATGATGGGATCAAGATCACGCGGCCGATTCTGGGCGGCAATGGCGATGTCGAGACGATCGAGGCCGATGGACCCAGCCACCTGTCGGTGCTGAATCTGTTCTTCTACGACAAGGCGACGCGGCAATGGCATCTCTACTTTCCGCAGGGCTCGGACATGGGCGGGGCGGCCATCGGCGAATTCCACAATGGCGTGGGTACCTTCATGGAGACAGACAGCTACAAGGGGCGCACCATGCTGGCGCGCCAGCAATGGTCACCGACCGGACCCGACAGCTACCATTTCGAGCAATCCTTCTCTGCCGATTTCGGCAAAACCTGGGTCTCGAACTTCATGGCAGACCTGACGCGCATCAAGAGCACCGGATAATCGGCTACTCACGGACAGCTACACCGCCCGCTCGAACACCGCGGCCAGTCCCTGTCCGCCGCCGATGCACATGGTTTCGAGGCCGTAGCGTGCTTTGCGGCGGTGCATCTCGTTCAGCATCGTCGCGAGGATGCGTCCGCCCGTGGCGCCGATGGGATGGCCGAGCGAGATGCCCGAGCCGTTGACGTTCAGCTTGTCACGGTCGTTCCAACCCCAACCCTTCAACACCGCCAACACTTGCGGCGCAAAGGCCTCGTTCAGTTCCACGAGGTCGATGTCGTTCCAGCCGAGCTTGGTGCGCGCGAACAGGCGCTCCACGGCCGGCACTGGACCGATGCCCATGCGGGCGGGATCGCATCCCGCCGCCGCCCAGCCCACGAACCATCCCATCGGCTGAAGATCCAGTTCGCGCAGCTTGTCTTCCGCCACCACGATGCAGGCCGCCGCCGCGTCGTTCTGCTGGCTGGCATTGCCCGCCGTCACCACGCCGTTCTTCTCGATGGGCTTCAGCTTCGCCAATGACTCCGGCGTCGCATCGGCGCGGATGCCTTCGTCATGCTTGAAGACGACCGGATCGCCCTTCTTCTGCGGCACGGTCACCGTCACGAGCTCGTTGTCGAACTTGCCCGCGGCCCATGCGGCGGCGGCGCGGCTGTGGCTCGCGGCGGCATAGGCATCGCAAGCCTCGCGGGAGATGTCGTAGTCCTTCGCAAGATTTTCCGCCGTCTCGATCATGCCGCTGATCACGCCGAAGCGCGAGATCGGCTGGCTCATCACGCGCCCGCGCGTCAGCCGGTCATGCATCACCGTCGATCCGCTGCGCGCGCCGTTGCGCATGTCGAGCGTGTAGTATTCGGCGTTGCTCATGCTTTCCACGCCGCCCGCGATCACCACGTCGGCGGCGCCGGTCTGCACCATCATCGCCGCGTCGATCACCGCTTGCAGGCCCGAGCCGCAGCGGCGGTCGAGCTGGTAGCCCGGCACCTTGATGGGAAAGTCCGCGGCGAGCGCAGACCAGCGCGCGATGCACGGCGCTTCGCCGTTGCCGTAACCTTGCGCGAAGATCACGTCGTCCACGCGTTCCGGATCGAGCTTCGTGCGTTCCACCAGCGCGCGCAGGATGACGGCGCCCAGGTCGCCCGCGGTGATGGACGACAATCCGCCCTGGAATTTTCCGACGGCGGTGCGAAGCGGGGAAACGATGGCGGCGCGGCGCATGATGAAGCTCTTTCCTGAAATCCGGGCGGGAACCATACGCCGCCAACGCGCGGGCGCACAAATTCGCGCGCGCCTGCAACAGCGTCGCGGATGAGGGCGTTCCCCAGCGGCAATCCGCCAACGGAAGCGCGCGAAGATGAATTGCCGCTGGCGAGACAGCTCGGGCCCAAGGGGGCCGGCCGCCGCGGCCAGCCGGCAGAACCGGTGTCCATCCATGTGCAGCTTGCCGCCGCAGGCTTCACCACCGGGCGCATCTGCGCCGGCGGGCAGCCGTGCTCATCACGATTGCGGGCGGTGGAAATCGTATTTCGAACGAATGCGCGATTGAAAATATTCGCCCTTGGAATAGGCCGCGTTGAGCGCGTCGAACGTGTCCGGCGGCACGTCCTCATAGACATAGAGGCCATCCGAGCGGAACAGGATGGAAAGCTCCTTCGTTTCCGCGTTGTAGGAATAGCTCTGGATCACGGCGGAGGGCATGACGCAGAGGAACGCGGCTTGCGGCCCGCTTGTTCCGTCCGGGCGATTTCGCAACCGGAAGGCGAGATTATGACGAAGAAGACGCATGCCCGAAGCGCATCGCCGTCGGACAAGATGGGGAACACGCGGCGCAGCGGTTTCGGCGACATCAAGCGCGACGGCGCGAAAAAGGCGCGGCCGAATGATGAGAAGAAGCGTGCCGCTCCTGCGCGGGCAAAAGCCCGGCGCGCGTGAATCGCGCTAGGCTTTCCTCTTTCGCGTGCGCGGCGCGATGTGCAGGCCGCCTGCGCCCTTGCGGAATTCGCTGCGGTGGCCGCGCCGGTTCTCCTTCGCGAAACGGGCGGCTTTGGCGCGCGAGCCGCAGCGCTCCTTCACCCGGCCTTTCTTCTTCACGATCACATAGCCGCCATCGGTCATCGTGAACGGCGCGGACAGGCGGCCCAGATGATCGAACCTGGTGCCGCGCGGATGCTTGAACGGCTCGAACCAGGAGGGATGCACGAAGTTGGACATGGCGACGCCGTGCACCTTGAAGGTGTCTTCCTCCACCGCGTCGCACATTTCATATGCGAACTCGCGGCCATGCGTGCCTTGCGCCCACAGATTGGCGAGCGGATCGATCACCATCTCGAACAGTTCATGGCAGGCGGTGACGCTGACCAGCTCGCCGTCGTCGATCGTCGTCTTCACGAACACCTTGGAGACGGGCTGGCCGTTCTTCGTCAGGTCGTGATAGCCCAGCGCGCCGGCCTGGTCGGCATCCTCGAAATAGACGAGCTGCCAGTCCGAACGTTTCGGCTTCTTGGTGTTGTAGAGCCTGACCGGATAGCCCCACACCGGAAGGAAGTGCCGGTCGAAGCAGGCCTGCAGCGCCTTCGTCAGCTTCGCCATCGGCACGCCGAGCGGCGTCCTTGCCTTGTTGATGCAGGCGATGCGCACCGTGCCGGTGCGTTGCGCGCGCGTGACGGGCATAAGAGGTCTCCCAGCCGATCGACCGGCGGATGCTACGCCAACCGGGCGGCTCTACGTGAGAGGCTGACAATTTGTCAGATAATTTTTCCTAAGCAGGCTTGATAGTCCTAGATATGTTCGCTATTTGTTCTCCCGGGTCATGCCGGGAGGATTCGTTTGAAGCTGTAGCGACATCGCAAGGACAGACAGGTAAGGGGCCGAGCCTTGTGCGGACCCCGCGCGAAGACCATCCGGAGCCGGACATTTCGGAAACCGGCGATGGATGGACCCTCCGCATGCAAACCGGGGAGGTTGAAGCGAAAGCGCCATGTGGTGTCGGCCTGGAAGAGGGCCTTCGGCGGGCCTGCTGCGTAGCGAGAACACCGAAGGGCTTCCGCGCCGATATCCGCGGGAGCCTTTCTTTTATGGAGCGTGTGCATCGCGTCATGCTAAGAGGCTCCCCGCGCGCGGGCGTAGTTCAATGGTAGAACGGAAGCTTCCCAAGCTTCATACGAGGGTTCGATTCCCTTCGCCCGCTCCAGTCTCCTCCGCTTGCCAACTCGGGTTCGTCGCCACGCGTCCTTCGCTGGCGCTCAGGACCTAGCGACCCCTTCGCCCGCTCCAATCTCCTCCGCTTGCCAACTTTGACCGCCAAACGTTGACCCACATCAGGAACGGGCGAGCGTTCACGATGTCCAATCGCGCAAGTTTCGGCATTCACCGAAGGAGATTTTCATGAAACGAATTATGGCGATTACCGCCGCATTCTTTCTAGCGTTGCCGTCCGTCGCGCTCGCCGCTCCGGCGGGGCCTCCGGGCGGGCACAAGCCGCCAATGACCACCGGTAAACACCCGACCGGCAAACCATCCGGCACCCGGCATTACACGCCATCGACCGGCACCACCCATTACACGCCGCCGCGCGTCAGACAGACCCGCCCGACATTCGACGGCCGCAAGCGGCGCCCATCGGCAAATCGCATCAAACCATATTACGGTCACAACCGGCCGCCGCAGAACTGGCACCGGCCCAGGTCCGACCAGTTCTTCTGGCGCGGAAACTGGTATGGCCGCTATCACGCGCCGGCCTATATCTATCCGCGGGGCTATGGCTACCGTTACTGGCACATCGGCGACTTCCTGCCGCTGCTCTTCCTGTCGTCGCAGTACTACTTCGATGACTACGCGCAGCTTGGCCTCGAAACTCCGCCGCCCGGCTATCGCTGGGTGCGGTATGGATCCGATGCGCTGCTCGTGAACATGCGTACCGGCGCCGTGGAAGACGTCGTCTACGGAGCGTTCTATTGAGGATCTGAAAAGCCGAAGCGAAAAGGCCCGCCCGCAAGGCGGGCCTTTTTTTACGTGGACCGCCAAACGTGTTTGCGCCGTTCGGGTTCCAAAATCGCCGCCCGATGAAGCCTCGCCCCGCCTGGGGCGTTAGGTGACGGAGACGCCGAGGGCAACGCCTTGGACCGCATGGATGCCGAAGACAGGCGCGAAGCCGCGCCGGCGCAATCGCATTTTCAACGTGCGCGCGAGCGCCTGCTTGCGGCGCGCAATGTCCACCAGCCCACGATCATCGAGGGCCTCCGCTGGGCCGCAACGATTCTCATCGCCCTCGTTGCCGCCGTGGTGATCGCGATCTGCTTTCTGGACTGGAACACCCTGCGCGGTCCCATCGCGCGCTACGCCTCATACCGGATCGGACGGCCGGTCCGGATCGCCGGCGATCTGAAAGTCCATCTCTGGTCCTTCACGCCGCGCGTCTCCGCCGATGGCGTGTCGATCGGCAATCCCTCCTGGGTCAGAACGCCCCGGATGGCGCAGGTGCAGAACCTCACCTTCAAGATCAGGCTGCTGCCTTATCTGTTCGGCGGGCAGACCTATCTTCCGCTCGTCTCCATCGATCACCCCGATATCCTCGTGGTGCGCGATGGAGACGGCCGTACCAATTGGGATTTCGATGACGGAGCCGATACCGGTGAAGGCGCGAAGATTCCGCCGATACAGCATTTCATCGTGCGCGATGGCCATCTGCAGATTCGCGACTTCAAGCGCAAGCTCACCTTCGTCGGCCAGGTGACTTCGCATGAGGATACCGGGCGCGGCGCGGCGTTCGTGCTTTCCGGCGATGGCGTCCTCAATGGCCGCAAGTTCGGCGCTGTCCTGCGCGGCGGCCCGCTGATCAATGTCGACGTGACGCGGCCATACGGCTTCTATGCGGATGTCCATGAAGGCGCCACGCATGTGGTGGCGCGCGGTTCCATCACCCATCCTTTCGATCTTGGCGGGATCGAAGCGACGCTCACCTTGTCGGGGCCGAACCTCAATCAGCTCTACGATCTGACGGGCCTCGCGCTGCCTGGAACGCCGCCCTACCGGCTCACGGGGCATTTCATTCGCGA
>DATIVW010000323.1:0-2669 GCA_035465595.1 Rhizomicrobium sp.
CCTGCGCAACGCGGGCGAGGCGCTGGCGGAAAAGGGCGGCACCATTCGCGTCACCGCCGCGCGGGAGGAAAATGGCACGCACATCGACATCGCCGATGACGGCGCCGGCATTCCCGAGAAGATCCGCGAGCGCCTGTTCCAACCTTTCGCGGGCACCACGCGCAGCGGCGGTTCGGGCCTTGGCCTTGCCATCGCGCGCGATCTCGCCCATGCGCATGGCGGCGATGTTGCGCTGGTGAAAAGCGATGCCAGCGGTACGCAATTCCGCATCACCATTCCGGACCGCAAGGCATGAGCTGGAACCCCGCAACCTATCTCGCTTTCGCCGATGAACGCACGCGGCCCGCTGCCGAGTTGCTCGCGCGCATTGCTGCCGACGCTCCCGGGCGCGTGGCCGACCTGGGCTGCGGGCCGGGCAATTCCACCAGGCTGCTGGCGGGTCGTTGGCCGCAAGCGAAAATCGAAGGCATCGACTCCTCGCCGCAGATGATCGAAGCCGCAAGGAAAAGCGGCGTGAATGCGCAATTCGTCTTGGCCGACCTGGCGGAATGGGCGCCCGATGCGCGTTATGACGTGATCTTCTCCAACGCCACTTATCAATGGCTGCCGGATCACCAGTTTCTGTTGCCGCGCCTGATGGGCTTTGTGGCCAAGGGCGGCGTCTTCGCGTTTCAGGTGCCCAACAATCAGTATGCGCCCTCTCATACCCTGATGCGGGATGTGGCTGCGCAAGGTCCCTGGGCTGACAAGCTCGCCAGGGTGCGCGGCATCTTCGTCGAAAAGTCGCAAAGCTATTTCGACATTCTGGCGCCGCATGCGAGATCGGTGGACATCTGGACCACCGAATATCTGCACGTGCTGGAGGGCGAGGACGCGGTGTTCAAATGGGTGAGCGGCACGGGCCTGCGGCCTTATCTCGACGCGCTGGAAGCCGGTGAGCGCGAGCGTTTCGCGACGGAATACAAGGCACGGCTCAACGTCGTCTATCCGCGCCGCGCCGACGGCAAGACCCTGCTCCCGTTCTCGCGCCTCTTCGCGGCGGCGACGCTCTAGTCGCCGCGCGCGTTGCCGTCGCGCCTGGGATCCGCCGCTCCAAGATAGCCGCCCTTTACGCGCTCGATGATGTTCACGCCGCTTTGCTCGACCATCGGTTCGACGATCTGATGTCCCATCGCCTGCAATTGCGGGATGAGCAGCTCGGCAGCCGTGCCCTTTTCGACGAGCGTCGGCGAGTTGAGGTTGACGACATGCGGTTCGGCCGCTGCCTGCGCCGGCATCTCGCGGCCGTCGATCAGATTGATGATCGACTGCGCCGTATAGTCGATGATGAGCGGCCCGCCGGGCGATCCGGTCGCGATTTTGAACCTGCCCTTCGCATCGAAAACGATCGTCGGCGACATGGCCGACAGCGGACGCTTTTTCGGAGCCGGTGCGTTGGCCACCGGCTTGCCGTCGAGCACCGGATCAAGGGAAAAATCAGTGAGCTGGTTGTTGAGGACAAAACCCTTGGCCATCAGCTTGGATCCGAGGGTGGATTCCACCGTCGTCGTCATCGCCACCGCTTCGCCGCTGTCATCGACGATGGAAAGATGGCTCGTGCCTTGCGGCTGTCGCGAGCGCTGCGGCGCGAAGTCGAGGCTTGCATGCTCCACGGGCGGAGTGCCCGCCTCCGCCTTGCCCATGTCCTTCGCCGGATCGATGAGCTTCGAGCGGTCGGCGGTGTAGCCGCGATCGGTGAGACCATCCACCGGCACCGGGATGAAATCGGAATCGGCCATGTATTTCGCGCGATCCGCGAAGGCGAGGCGGCTGGCCTGCGTGAAGAGATGGGCCTGGCTGAGCGTGCCGGGCTGCAGGTCCTTCGGCGGGAAACGCTCCAGCATGTCGAGGATCTGGATCACTGCCACGCCGCCGGAGCTTGGCGGCCCCATCGAGCACAGCCGATAGGTGCGATAGGTGCCGCAAACAGCCGGGCGCTCCTTCGCCACATAATTCTTCAGGTCGTCGAGCGTCATGCCGGCCGGATGGATCGGCGCGTGCTGAACCTTATCGACGATGGCCTGCGCGATGGGTCCTTCATAAAACGCCTTCGGCCCGTTCTTGGCGATGGCGCGCAGCGTGTCCGCAAGTTCCGGGTTCTTCAGGATTTCGCCCTCGGCATAGGGCGACCCGTCGGCCTTGTAAAAATAGGCTCTGATGTCGGGCATCTTCGCGAGCTGCGGATATTCGCGCAGCGCCGTCGCAAGCTTTTTGGGGACCGGAAAGCCCTTCTCCGCGAGCGCGATCGCCGGCGCGAACAGTTTCGCCCAGGGCAGCTTTCCGTATTTCTGGTGCGCGAGCCACAGCATCGCGACGTCGCCCGGAACGCCGACGGACAAGCCGCCGGGAATCGCATCGCTGTGCGCAAGAGGTTTGCCATTGGCGTCGAGGAACATCCCCGGAGTGGCGGATGCGGGGGCCATCTCGCGGCCGTCGAAGGTGGTGACCTTCTTGGCTTTCGGATCGAAAAGGACGACGAATGCGCCACCGCCGATGCCGGTGGATTCCGGCACGACGAGAGTGAGCACCATCTGCGCGGCGATCGCGGCATCCACGGCGGAGCCGCCCGCACGCAGCATCTGAAGCCCCGCATCGGTCGCGAACGGGCTGTCGGTGACGATCATGTGCTT
>DATIVW010000324.1:0-4009 GCA_035465595.1 Rhizomicrobium sp.
CGGAGGGATTTGAACCCCCGACCAAGGGATTATGATTCCCCTGCTCTACCACTGAGCTACGCTGCCGGACGGCCAGCCAAGGCTGCGCGGTTTAAGGGCGGGGGCCGGGGGTGTCAAGAACGGCTGTTGGCCCGCCTCTCCATCTCATAATATGACCCGCCATGCCCAGCCCTCCCAAATACGCATTCCTGAAACGGGTGGCGCTCGCATTGCCGGGCACCATCGAGATCGTCGACGGCCACGGCCACTGGTTCAACATCGGCCGCAAGACATTCGCGCTTTACGGCGGCGATCCGGGCCGGTGGATCCTGCGCCTGCCCAAGGACCAGGTGATGATGCTGATCGAAGCCGATCCAAAGGTGTTTTCGCCGATGCGGGCGGGCGCGATGTTGTGGGCCTATGTCGACGTGACCAAGCTCGATGCCAGCGCATTGCGCGCGTACATGACGGCGGCGTGGCGCCACCTCGCGCCCAGGAAGCTGCAAGCCCAGCTCAAGGCAAAATAGTTTTCGGGTTATTCCGCCGCCAGCGCGGCGATCTCGTTCTGCGCGATCCAGCCGCCGCCCAGCACGCGACGATCGTCGTAGAAGACGCAAGCCTGGCCCGGCGCGACCGCGTCCTCCGGATGGAGGAGTTCGACAAGCGCATCGCCGCCCTTCGGCGTTACCCGCGCTGCCACGGGCGGACGCATCGAGCGCGTCTTCACCGCGCAAATGAAAGCATCGTTCCGCGGCGCGAGCCAGTTCACGTCGCGCACGAAGATGGTGCGCGTCGCCAGCGCCGAACGCGGCCCCACGATCACGCGCGCCTTCGCGGCATCGATCCTGAGCACGAAGAGCGGCTCTTCATTGCCGGAAAGGCCCAGGCCCTTGCGCTGGCCGACGGTGAAGTGGATCACGCCGTCGTGCTGCGCGAGCACCTTGCCGTCATGGTCGACGATGTCGCCCGGCTTCACGGCGTCCGGCTTAAGCTTCTCGACCACCGCAGCGTAATTTCCGGACGGCACGAAACAGATGTCCTGGCTGTCCGGCTTGTCCGCGGTGATGAGACCGAGCTCTGCCGCGATCTTGCGCACATCGCTCTTGGGCATGTCGCCCAGCGGGAAGCGCACGAAGTCCAGCTGCTCCCGCGTGGTGCGGAAAAGGAAATAGCTCTGGTCGCGCGCCGGGTCGGCGGCGATGTGCAGTTCCGGGCCGTCGGCGCCATCGACGCGCTTTATATAATGGCCGGTGGCGAGCGCATCGGCGCCGAGCTCCTTGGCGGTCACCAGCAGATCGGCGAACTTCACCTTCTCGTTGCAGGCAACGCAGGGGATCGGCGTCTCGCCGCGCGCATAGGTGGCGGCGAAGTCATCCATCACCGCCTTCCTGAATCGCGCTTCGTAGTCCAGCACGTAGTGCGGAATGCCGAGGCTCTCTGCCACGCGGCGCGCATCGTGGATATCCTGCCCCCCGCAGCACGCGCCCTTTTTCTTCGCCGCGGCACCCGCATCGTAGAGCTGGAGCGTCATGCCGATGACGTCATAGCCTTCGCGCTTCAGCAGCGCCGCAGTGACCGAGGAGTCCACGCCGCCGGACATGGCGACGACCACGCGCGTGTCGCGCGGGTCTTTCGCAAATCCAAGGCTGTTGCGGGCGGTCTGAAGGCTCATGAGGCCGCCCTATAGGCCGCCCCGGCCCGTCCTTCAAGCGGTTCAGCGGCCGCTGGACGGATTGATGTAGTTCAGCAGGGAAACCTGGTTCAGCTGTGCCGTCACCTGCAGCGCCGCCTGCAGCGCCACCTGGTTCTGGTTGAGCTGGGTGAGAGCGGTCGGCATGTCCACGTCCTCGATATTGGAGACGAAGCCCTTGAACAGCGTCGACATGGCTTTCTGGTTTGTGCTGACGTCCTGGAGCTGACTGTAGACATTGCCGTTTGCGGTCGCCGCGTTGTTGACCTGCGTCGCCGCTGCCGTCGCCGTCTGGATTTCTCCGGACAGGAAGGACGACTGCGTATCGGTCAGGCCTGTGGCGAGAGGCCCGTTCGCGCCGGCGTTGAAATCGGCAATATCCTTCAAGGTCTGGATCAGCCCCGTGCCGATGTCGGACGCCAGCATTCCGACTTGGATGCTCTGACCGTCGCCGACCATCACCGAATTGGCGACGGTGCCGTTCTGGAAGGCATCGGACGCCGAAGCCAACGACGTCAGATCGGACAGGTTCGTTGCCGTCAGCGGCGGCTGGCCGTTCTTGTCGCCGCCATAGAGATAGTTGCCGTTCGCGTCCTTGGAATTGAGGATCTGGGACACCTGGTCGAAGATGCCCTGCGCGGTCGTCATCAGCGTCGAGCCGTCATTGTCGCCGACCGCCTTGGTGATTGCCTGGCGCAACTGGTTCGCCAGATCCGACAGCGAGCTCATCTGGTTGTCCTGCAAGTTCGCCTGGTTCAAGGCCAGCGACGTCGCCGCCTGATAGGCCGTGACCCGATTGGATGCGGAACGCGTCGCTTCCAGTATCGCGGTCTTGTCGCCGATGCCGGCATAATCGGTGGAGACCTTGCCCGTGGTCACCTGCGCCTGGGTCTTGTTCAGCGCCAGTTCCGCCTGCTGGATCTGCGAGAGCAGAAGCTGGCTCTGCGAATTGGTCGAAACCCGATCAATGGTCATCGTCTAGTTCCTCAAACCGGCATCTGCAGCAGCGTGTCGTAGAGCGACTGGCCGACTTGCAGCATGCGCGCGCCGGCGGCATAGGCCTGCTGGTAGATCATCATGTTGGAAAGTTCTTCGTCGAGATTGACGCCCGACTCGCTCGACTGGCGCGCTTGCGCCTCCGAGAGACGGTCGCCCTGGGTCGTGCTGGCGGTCGAAGCGGCGTCGCTTCGCGTCGAAACATCCTGATAGAAATTCGCCGCATAGTCGCTCAGTGTCGAAACCTGTGCGCCCATGCCGCCGGCCGCGGAAAAATTCTGCCGCGCGTTGGCCAGGTTCTGCAGCGCGATGAGGCCGCGGGCATCGCCCGAACCCAGAATGGAATCGCCGGCAACCGTCGTGGCGGTGATGTTGGATTGCGCGAAGGGCAGCGACGACGGCGAAGAGACCATGTTCGCGTTGACCGAAAATCCCTGCGCCTGAACCGCGGCCTGGTTGACGCCGATGCCAAACAGCTGGGTGAAGCTCATGCCTGTCGTGCCGCGCTGGGTCGTATCCGCGGTGACGTTCAGGGAATCGGCGCTGTTGCCGGAAGACGGCGTGAATTTCAGGCTGCCGTCGGAACCGAGGGCGAAGCTGCCCGCTGTGCCGAAGGATGTGTTCAGCGCCGTGACGACGTCGCCGATCGTCATGCCCGCAGTGATGGTCACCGAGGCCTGCTTGTCGATCGTGCCGTTCGGATTCTTGAGCACGAAGCTCATCGCGCCGCCGGCGGCCAGCCCGCTGCCGTCGCTCGCCGACAACCCGGTGGACTGGATGGACGGCGCAGCGCCTTCGAAGATGTCGTTCAGCCCGAAGAACTGCGAGAAGCCCGCGCCGCCCCGGCTCGAGGGCGTGGTCGCATCGTCCTGCACGGCGATCCCGTTGGCGCCGGTGGCCGAAATCGAAAGCTGGCCGTCGCTGAAACTGGCGCTGCCATTTGCTCCCAATGCGCCGTTGAGCGCCGTGACGAAATCATCGACCGTCGTGCCGATGCTGACGGACGCGCCGCCATCCACCGAGAGCGTGCCTGCGCCGAAATCGACATCCACGCGGCTGACCAGATTGCCGCTCGAATCCGCGACGGCGATCGTCGTCTTGCCGGTGAAATTCATGCCGTCGGTGCCCAGCAGACCCGTGTTGCGGCCATCGAGCGTCGACGGCGGCGGCGCCGCGGAGTTGGCGTTGGCCTGGGCGTTGAAAGCGAGCGCCGTCTGCCTCGCGAAATTGCCCAGCTCGGTCTGCAGTGCGGGCAACTGGTTGTCGCGCATGTCAACGAGGCCTTCGATGCTGCCGCTTCCAAGATGCGGATCGAGCACCTGGCTCTGGCCGATCTGTTGACCG
>DATIVW010000325.1:0-2353 GCA_035465595.1 Rhizomicrobium sp.
GTGATGCGCGGCCGCAATTCTTTCACTTCGGGAGCCCCGAGTTTGATCGCCATTTTATTCTCTCCTTTGCACTCGGCCTTTTGCCCTACCCGACCCAACTCTTCTTCTTGTTCGCTGCGGCGCGAATCACTTGGGATTGAATCACCCGAAGAGTCCGTCGACTAGGTTCTTGATAAATCCGCGGCGAATTTTTTCCGGCTCCGCCACGAAGTCCGGATTGAGGGCTTCGGGCGGCATGGTCGCGCCGGCCATCAGCAGGCCAAGCGCCGTCGCATAGTCCGGGCCTGCCGATGCGGCGGGCAGACCGTGGAAGGTCTGCGGACGGCCAAGGCGGACCTGCTTGTTGAGGACGCGCTGCGCCAGTTCCCGGGTGCCGGCGAGCTGACAGGCACCGCCAGTCAAAACGGCGCGGCGGCCCGCTGCGACGTCGAAACCGCTGGCGCGCAGGCGTTCCTGCACCTGCGCGAAAATCTCTTCCAGGCGCGGCTGGATGATGCGGGTCAGCATCGAGCGCGGCACGCGGGCGGCAAATTCGTCGCCGTCCTCGCCCATTTGCGGCACGGCGATGACATCTGTCCCTGTCTCGATATCGCCCAGCGCGGCGCCATAAAGCGTTTTCAGGCGCTCCGCGGCCGAGACCGGTGCCGCCAGCATCCGCGCGAGGTCGGAGGTGACGTGATTGCCGCCCATCGGCACCACGTCGGCGTGAACAAGCTGGCCTTCCATGAAAACGGCGATGGAGGTGACGCCGCCGCCCATGTCGATCAGCGTGGCGCCAAGCTGCTTTTCGTCGTCGGTGAGGGTGGAGAGGCCGCTGGCATAGCCCGAGTAGAGAGAACCCACGACCGACAGGTGGCAGCGCTCAATGGCGAGCTTCAGATTGGCCAGCGGTGAGGGCCGCACGCCGACCGCATGCATCGACACGCCGATGCGCTGGCAAAACATGCCTGACGGGTCATGCACGCCCCGTGCCTCGTCGACGACATAGGATGTCGGCGCGGCCTGGATGACTTCGTAGCCGTCCATCTGGCATTTGCTGCGGCCTTCGCGGAGCAGGGCGTGCAGATGGGCGTCGGAAACAAGGGCGCCGTCGAGCGCCGCGGTGGCGCGTCCCTTGATGCTGATCGGCGAACCGCAGGCGACGGAAATAAGGACGTTCTGGATACGCGCATCGGCATGGTTCTCTGCCGCCGCAACCGCCTCGCGGATCGCCTCTTCGGCTTCCACGATGCTGGTGACGGTCGCCGATTTGATGCCGCCTGATTCGCGCAAGGCCGCGCCCAAAACGCGCAGGCTTCCTTGCTCGGCCCGGCCGATCAGGCAGATCGTCTTGGTCGATCCAACATCCAGCACGGCCACAAGGCCGGTGCGGAAGGTCGCTTCGGCATTGGCCGTGCGAATTTTCGATGCGTCACCCATCAGGTCTTGTTCCCCCGCGTAACCTGCTGCTGCTCGCCGCTGCGCAGCACAAAGAAGTAGTTGTCCGGCGATCTAAGATCGATTTCGACGATGTCGCGTTCCAGAACGCTCTTGTCGACGATGAGGTGTTCGAGCGCGTCGAGCTGCCGCCGCCAGCCGTCTTCGGGCAGCTTTACCACCACACCGTCATCGAGGATGAGGTTCCAACGGCGGCCCGAAACGCGCTGCATGGCCTTGACGCGGGCGACAACCGCACGGTGCTGCGCGATCGCTCCCACCAGATCGGCGCCCCCTTGCGGCACATCGCCGACAAACAGCGGCAAGTGCGGATAGTCTTCCATGCGGGCGAACGTGATCGGCTTGGCGGAACGTTCAATGACGTGGAGGCCATCTGCCGCCTGCCAGAGCGCATAAGGACGCTTCTCGACGATCGCGACCGAGATCGAATCCGGATAGCGACGGCTGACATCGGCTTCGGCGACCCATTCCAGCTGCATCAAGCGCGCGCGCGCGTCGTGGACATCCGCATCGAAGATGGACTGGCCCGGTTCAAAACCCAGCGCCGCCAGGATGCTGGCGGGCGGCGTGCGCCGGTTGCCGGCGAGGTGCACTGAAGAGATGCCAAAACCAGCATCGGTCGCAATGGTGTTCATCCCGTGTCTGACGGCGCCGACAGCTCGGCCCGCATAGCCACCGACGAGCAACGCGACCACCAAGGTCAGGCCAAACAGGCTGGTACTCATGTAGAGCATCGGCCGCGACGGGGTCAGGCGCTGTTTCATATCCCGGTAGAAGCGGGCGATGCGGCCGTCGTTGAACTTCTCGCGCTTGCCGAACTGTTCGCGGCGCGGCGCGCGCGCGGGCGAAGCGCCGCGGCGACCGGCATGAGAGCGTGGACTGGGCCGCTTGGGCGCTTTCACCGATCGCATGAGGC
>DATIVW010000326.1:0-9043 GCA_035465595.1 Rhizomicrobium sp.
CCGGGATTGGTGTCGCCGGGTTTCGCCGACACCGTCAGCACCACGCGCACGTCGCTGTCCTTCTGCGCGATCTGCAGCGGACCGCAGGCCACGCCGATCATGTCGCCGGGCGCCACCACGGGAATGACTTCGTCATTCGGGCCAAGCACGGAGTCGCCAGCAAGGGCGGGCGAGCAAAAGCCCGCGACGCTCAGCATGGCGCTTGCGATCAGTAACGTGCGCATCGGACGCCGCCTCCCAACGGATAGTCCTCGAAGCAGAGTCAGACATTAGCAGGGTTTCCGCCCGGTCCATAGGGCCTTGGCGGCCAGGAGCCGGGCGCGTTCTGCGCCCCTGGCTCCTGCTTTTGCCGTGCAAATCAGCGACTTCGGCTGAGATGCCAGAACCGCCAGCACATGGTTGCCGCCGCCGCCAGCAGGCCGACCGCCAGCCCGATCCAGATGCCCAGGCCCTTGAGATGAAAGCCAAAGGCAAAGAGCAGGCAGGCCGGAAAGCCTATCAGCCAGTAGCTGCCGCCGGCGATCCACATCGGCGCGCGCGCGTCCTTCAGGCCCCGCAGCGACAGGGCCCCCGCCACCTGCACCCCGTCCACGATCTGGAAGACCGCAGCGACATGCAGGAATACCACCGCCAGCGCGATCACATCCGCGTTAGCGGCTTCGTCGGCGAAGTAGAGGCCGGCGATCCTGTCCGGGAAGATCCAGAGCAGGATGCCCGTGCAGGTCATGAACGCCGCCGCCATGCCGATGGCGAGCCAGCCGGCACGGCGCACCGCCTCGCCGTCGCGCGCACCGGCCGCAAGACCGACACGCACAGTCGCCGCCATGCCGACGCCCAGCGGCACCATGAAGGTGATCGACGGCACATTCAGCGCGATCTGATGCGCTGCCACTGCCGCGGTGCCGAAGGTGCCCATGATCAGCGTCGCCGAATTGAACAGCATGGCTTCGAAGATCATGGTCATGCCGATCGGCATGCCCAGACGGAACACTTCCCACAGCTTCTCGATGTGCGGGCGGTGAAAGCGCCGCCAGATACGGTACTTGCTCAGCGCCGGCATCAGCTGCACCACCACGACCATCGCGAAGAAGCTGAACGCATAGGAACATGCGCTCGAGATGCCTGATCCCAGCAGGCCCAGTTTCGGAAAACCGAAATGCCCGAAGATCAGCGCGTAGTCGCCCGCCGCGTTGAAGAAGATCGCAAAACCCATCACCCACAGCGATGCGTTCGGCTTCGACAAGGCCGTCGAGAAGTTGCGGAGCACCTGGTAGCCCAGCGAGAAGGGCAAGCCCCAGCACAGCGCGCTCACGAACACGCCGGCATT
The DNA here is from genome assembly GCA_035465595.1 of Rhizomicrobium sp. Taxonomy (GTDB): domain Bacteria; phylum Pseudomonadota; class Alphaproteobacteria; order Micropepsales; family Micropepsaceae; genus Rhizomicrobium. The sequence goes on from DATIVW010000326.1 coordinate 1,328, forward strand.
GGTTGCCAGCTCATTCGTTTGGTCGAGGAACAGCAGCGTGTGGCGGGTAAACAGCAGGAAGCCCACCAGAGGGACCGACAGGATCAGCACCGACCAGAAGCCCATGCGCGTGGCCGCGCGCACGCCGGCGCGGTTGTTCGGATTGTCACCCAGGATGTGCGCGATCATCGGCGACACCGCCGCCACCGGTCCGCACCCGATCAGCCAGGTGAAGAAGAACACGGTGTTGCCGAGCGCCGCCGAGGCCAGCGCCGTCTTGCCCAGGCGGCCCAGCATCACGACGTCGGTCGTCATGATCGCCATCTGTGCCAGTTGCGTGACGACCAGCGGCCACGCGAGCTTGAGCATCTCGCGCGCTTCCAGGAACCACGCGTCGAGGCCGTGTCCGCTGACACAAACGCCTGCGCGGGAAAGGTCAATTTCTTCTGCGATATCAGACATGATACGGGCACTTCTTCATTCTTTGCCCGAACCCGGTCCGAGGGGACCACACCAACAAAAAACCCTCCGGAGCCGGGCTCGGGAGGGTGGAACTTGAACGACTGTCAGGATGACCTAACGCGCGTTCACCTCGCGAGCATGTACGGCGCGTTCGCCGCCCGGAAGCCCGGACGGTGCGGCCGTCGAAACCTTCATGAAGCTACGAATATTCATTCTTCCAGTTCTGCTCGCTCGAATCGCAGCAAGGCCCCATGCCTCGCTACGCGTGAGGTGGGTACGCCTGCCCAATGGGCAAGTCAACGGACGTGGTTAAAAGTCATAGGCGTGTTGCGCGGAACGCACATGCTGCGACGCAGCTACAAAGGTGACTGGTCCTTGGGATATTGTCCGTGCATGGCACAGACCGAACTTTTCGCGCGTGGTGCGCTACGGGTGATCGACTACGCCTGCGAGGCGGGGCCGGACACGCAGCCATTTGTCGAGCGCCATGACCGCCATTCGATTTCCTATGTACGCAAGGGCAGTTTCGCCGTGCAATCGCGCGGCAGGACGCTCGACCTGGTGCCGGGGTCGCTTTTCGTCGGCCATCCCGGCGACGAATATGTCTGTACCCATGACCACCACATTTGCGGCGATGAATGTCTCTCCGTCCAGTTCGAGCCGGAACTGGCCGAAAGCATTGCCGGCCCCGCGGAGGTTTGGCGCGGCATCGGCGTTCCGCCGCTGGCGGAGATGATGGTGCTCGGCGAGCTGGCCCAATCGGTTGCGCGCGGCGACAGCGACATCGGCATGGACGAAGCAGCTCTGGCCTTCGCGTCTCGGTTTGCGGGAGCGATGACGGGCAAGAGGCATGAACGGATTTCCGCGCAGGCGCGCGAGCGCCGCCGCGCGGTGGACGCCGCAGCCTGGATCGAAGCCCATTCGACGCAAGACATCGACCTTGCGAGAGTAGCGAAGCGGAGCGGCATCAGCGCGTTCCATTTCCTGCGCGTGTTTGCAAATGTGCTGGGCGTGACGCCGCACCAATATCTCGTCCGCGCGCGCCTGCGGCACGCCGCGCGCCTTCTGGCCGGCGAAGAACGCACCATCACCGATATCGCGCTGGACGTGGGCTTCGCCGACCTTTCCAATTTCGTCCGCAGCTTCCGGCGCGCTGCCGGCGTCAGTCCGCGCGCGTTCCGAAAAGCCGCCCGCGGCGACCGCAAGATTCTCCAAGAACGGATCGCCGCCCGCGCCGCATGATCGCGTCCCCTTATTGGAGAACGATCATGGCTTCCATTCGGATTGAGACCGCCGTCACGGCATCGCCGGACAAGGCCTGGGCCGCTTTTCGCGACGTGGGCGCTGTTCACACGCGGCTCGCGCGCGGTTTCGTCACGGATTGCCGGATGGAAGAGGGCGCCCGCATCGTCACCTTCGCGAACGGGTTCGTGGCGAAAGAACTGATCGTCGATATCGACGACGAGAACCGGCGGCTCGCCTATTCGGTGAGCGGCAGCGAGAGGCTATCGCACCACAACGCTTCGTTTCAGGTCATTGCCGACAACGGTGGATCGCGCATCGTCTGGCAGGCGGACATCCTGCCCGACGCCGCCGAACCGGTCATTCGCGGGATGATGGAGCAGGGCACGGCGGCGATGCGCAAGACGTTGGAAGCCGCCTAGCTGTAGTGGAACTCCTTGCCGGTGAGATCGATCATCGGCAGCTCCGTCTTCTCGCGCCAGTAATCCTGCGTGTGCTGCCATTCCGGCTTCTCGCCGCGCCTAGGCAGCAGGTGCATGCTGCGCATGAGATAGCCGGGGTTGAAGTTTTCCTCGTCGATCCACGGCAGGAGCTTCATGTTCCTGTCTTCCGGCCGGAGTGCGACCTCGACTTTCTTCTTGCCGGTCTTCGTCATGTGATTGAGCAGGCGGCAGACGAAATCGGCGAGAAGGTCCACGCGCAACGTCCAGCTCGCGCGGAAATAGCCGAAGATCCACAGCATGTTCGGAACGCCGGTGAACATCATGCCGCGATAGGTCACGCTCTTCGAGAAATCGACGGGCTTGTTGTCCACCGTGAAGGCGATGTCGCCCAGCACGCTGAGATTGAATCCCGTCGCGGTGACGATGATGTCGGCCGTCAACTCCTTGCCCGACTTGAGCAGGATGCCCTTCTCGGTGAAGCATTCGATCTCGTCCGTCACCATGCTCGCCTTGCCCGACGCGATGCCCTGGAAGAGATCGCCTTCCGGCACGAAGGCGATGCGCTGGCGCCACGGGCGATAGCGCGGGGTGAAATGGGTCTGGATGTCGTATTCGGGTCCGAGATAGGCGCGCACGCCGGCCAGCAACTCCTCCTTCACCGCTTCCGGTTCGTCGTGGGACCGCTTCGTGAAGGCTTCCTGATCGAAGAGAATCTTTCGCCGCGTGATCTCGTGGATCCAGCTTTCATCGATCTCCAGCGCGCGAAGCTGATCCGCAAGTTCGTTGGCGTTGCGGGCCGGGATGAAATAGGTGGGCGAGCGCTGCAGCACCGTGACGTGCCTGCATTCCCCGGCGATGGCGGGAACGACGGTCGCCGTGGTCGCGCCGGAGCCGATGACGATGACGTTCTTGTCCTTGTAATCAAGGTCTTCGGGCCAGGTCTGCGGATGCACGATCCGGCCCTTGAACTTGTCCATGCCTTTCCAGTGCGGCGTGTAGCCTTCGGCGTGGCGGTAATAGCCCTGGCACATCCACAGGAAGTTCGCGGTGAAGCGGACGGGTTCGCCGGCATCGGTGCGTTCGCCGTCGAGCGTCCACAGATTGTCCTTGCTCGACCATTGCGCGGTATGGATGCGGTGGCGGTAGCGGATGTGACGGGCGAGGTCGTTCTCGTCGATCACTTCGCCCATGTATTTCAGGATCTCATCGCGCGAAGCGATCGGGGCGCTTGTCCACGGCTTGAAGCGGTAACCGAAGGTGTAAAGGTCGCTGTCGGAGCGGATGCCCGGATAGCGATGCATGAGCCACGTGCCGCCGAAGCTCTCCAGACCTTCCAGAACGACAAAGGTCTTGTCCGGGCATTGTTCCTTCAAGTGATAGGCGGCGCCGACGCCGGAAATTCCCGCGCCGACAATCAGAACATCGAAATGCTCGGTCTTCGCGATCGCGTGCGGTTGTGGCTTGTCCACCGGCGTTTCCTCCTGTCCCTGACTATTTGTCAGCCCAAATTGGATAGCGCTTCTTGAGGCAGATCAATCGGGAAAATGCAGGCGGGAGTGGACGTTGCGTAAAGCCGCATTGCGATTGGCGAAGCGCAAGACCCGTGTTTATCTGCTTCCAACGCTATCGGAGGAAACGAACATGGACTTCACGGTCCCCAAGCACATCACCGAGCTTCTCAACCAGATCGACGAGTTCATCGATCGCGAAATCGTGCCGCTGCAGAAGCAGGACGACAACGACCGCTTCTTCGATCACCGCCGCGAATGGGCACGCACCGATTTCGAACATGGCGGCCTGCCGCGCAAGGAGTGGGAAGACCTGTTGCGCGAGATGCGGCGGCGCGCCGACAAGGCGGGCTTCCTGCGTCTCGCATTGCCGGAGGAGTTCGGCGGCAAGAACATCGGCAACCTTGCGATGGCGATCATCCGCGAGCATCTGGCCGCCAAGGGGCTGGGCCTGCACAACGACCTGCAGAACGAGTCTTCGGTGGTCGGAAATTTCCCGCAGGTGCTGATGATGCGCGACTTCGGCACCGCCGAGCAGAAGAAGACGGTGCTGCCAGGCATGCTCGACGGCTCGGTGCGCCTCGCATTCGGCCTGACCGAGCCCAAGCACGGCTCCGACGCGACCTGGATGGAAACCCGCGCGGTGAAGGACGGCAATGGCTGGCGCATCAATGGCGAGAAGATGTGGAACACCGGCGTGCATGTCGCTTCGCACGACATGGTGTTCTGCCGCACCTCCGGCAATGACGGCGATGCGCGCGGGCTCACCTGCCTGATCGTGCCGATGGACGATCCCGGCGTGAAGATCGAAGAATATATGTGGACCTTCAACATGCCGACGGACCACGCCCGCGTCTCGTTCAAGGATGTGTGGGTGCCGGACAGCGCGGTCTTCGGACCGGTGGACAACGGCCTGGTTCTGGCGCGCCATTTCGTGCACGAAAACCGCATCCGCCAGGCGGCATCGGGCCTCGGCGCTGCGCAATACTGCATCAACGAGAGCATCGACTACGCCAACACGCGCAAGCCGTTCGGCAAGCCCCTGTCGCGCAACCAGGCGATCCAGTGGCCGCTGGTGGAACTGCAGACCGAAGCGGAAATGCTGCGCTGGCTGATCTATCGCACCGCGTGGGAGATGGACCGCATGACCGGCCCGGAGATCCAGCTTTATCTCTCGGACAAGGTGAGCATGTGCAACTACAAGGGCAACAACCTTGTCTGCAATGCCGCCGACTGGGCGATGCAGGTTCATGGCGGCTGGGGCTATTCGCGGCACAAGCAGTTCGAACACATCTACCGCCACCATCGCCGCTACCGCATCACCGAAGGCAGCGACCAGATTCAGATTCGCAATGTCGCCGGCCACATGTTCGGCTTCATCGGAAAGAACCGGCCGCGCGATCACTAAGCGGTTCGCAGCAGAATCTGTTTTGTTTCAGAACAGCGGGACAGATGCGACAGGCGCATCTGTCCCATTTGCGTTCAGGACTCACATTTGAAAACGCTACGCTGCTTTCAAATCCAATTTTCGTATTGATTTGCGCGGCGATTTTCTTTGTCATGCGCTCTGCTGTCGCCGGCGCAGGACGCAGCGGTCGAAGATTGCGCATATATGGTCGGGGACTGGGGTATGGAGACGCAAGCGCTCGGCTTCGTGCTGGAACATTCGCCGCGGAGATTGCCGCATCTTCAGCATTCCATCGCGGAAATCGGCAAGACCACCAATCCGCAGGCGTTGTCGCTGATCGATGCGTGGAAGGCGGCGAACGCGGGCGGCGGCATGGTCGTCGGCCGCGATTTCCCGTCGCGCAGGTTCGCAAGCCTGCTGCCGAACATCCTGCTTCTCGAAAGGCTGGCGGGCGCGCTTGATTTTCGGATCCGCGTCGCCGGCTTCGGCATGTTGTGCTTCTACGGGTTCGACCCCAGCGGCAGGCGGCTCTCGGACTTCTTTGACGCCGAGAAGCTGAAGGCGCGCTGCGAAACGCTGAACCGGGTGCTGTCGCGGAACCGGCCGAGCCTGGCGCTGTCGCAATTGAGCCATGACGGCGAAACATTTCTCAAGCGGGAGGTCGTTTCGCTGCCCGTGCTGGCGTTCGATACGCGCACGCCGCTGGTGCTGGTGGCCTCGTTCTGGAACAGGCGCTGGCTGAATTGAGCGCGCCGGGTTAGCGTTTGCCCTCACGATTGACGAGGGCGCGCCTTGCCGAAAATTCTCAACATTGCCCATCGCGGCGGCGCGGGCTTGCAGCCGGAGAATACCCTGGCCGCGTTCCGCGATGCGGTGGCGCGCGGTGCGGACGGCGCGGAACTGGATGTCCAGCTCAGCAAGGACGGGCAGGTCGTCGTCTACCACGACTATCGCCTCAAGCCGGAGATCACGCGGCTCAACGGCCACTGGCTCTCGCGCCCGACGCCGCGCATCAAGGACCTCAAGCGCGTCGAGCTGGAGAGCTTCGATGTCGGCCGCTGCGATCCGCATTCCAGATATGCGGCGAGCCATCCCGACGTGCGCGCCGCGGATGGAGAGCGGATTCCCACGCTTGCGGAAGTCGTGGCGGTCGCGAAGACGGCGAAGAAGGATTTCTGGCTGCAGGTGGAACTGAAGACCTCCTTCGCCGATCGCGAGGAGGGGCCCGATCCCGCCGCGCTGGCAGAGGCGGCGGTGAAGGTGTTGCGCGATGCGGGCTACCTGCATCGCACGATCTTCGTGGGCTTCGACTGGCCGGCGCTCATCCATGCCAAAAAGCTCGCGCCGCAGACCGAATGCTGGTTCACGACCCTGTCGCAAAGCTGGTTCGAAGACGGACCGGTGCCGCCGGAAGACGATCCGCCCAGCGACGCGGTTCTGCAGATGCTGCGGCATTGGTGGAAGACGGGAACCTCGCCGTGGGCCGGCGGCTTCGATGCGGTGAAGCATGACGGCTCGATCCTGAAGGCGATCAAGGCGGCGGGCGGCGACGGCTGGTTTCCGCCTCACCGCGACATCAACGCCATGCGCGTGTCGTTCGCGCGCGCGCTGGGCCTGAAGGTCGGCGCCTGGACGGTCGATGAGCCGAAAGACATGCGGCGCATGATCGACAGCGGCCTAGACGCGATCTGCACCGACAGGCCCGATGTATTGTCGAAAATGCTGGAAAATCCGTAGCCGCCCGATCATCGGCGCAAGGCAGCCATGCGGTCATTTCGGCATGGAGCCGCGTTTTCCAATCGCGCGTGCCATGCGATGAATCCCGTGCGGCAAGCGCGAGGTCATCATGCTCACCAAGGACATCTCCTATGAATCCGGCGGCAGGAAACTGACCGGCTATTACGCGGTTGACGACAAGCGCGCGGGCAAGCGTCCCGGCATTCTCGTCTGTCATCAGGGCGGCGGGTTGCGCGATCACGAAAAGGAACGCGCCCGCAAGCTGGCCGAACTCGGTTACGCCGCATTCGCCTACGATGTCTACGGCGAAGTCGCATCCTCGCCCGACCAGGCGATGGCGCTTCTGACGGCGCTCATCGCGAACCCCAAGCTTTGGCACGAGCGCATGCTCGCCGGTCTTCAGCAGTTGAAGGCGCAGGCGGAGGTGGATGCGGCGCGGCTGGGCGCCATCGGCTTCTGCTTCGGCGGCGCGAGTGTTCTGGAGCTGACGCGCATCACGGCGGACTTGTCGTGCGTGGTGTCGTTCCATCCGGGACTGCAGGGCGTTCCGGAGAAGGACGAACGTCCCGTTCACGGCAAGGTCGTTGTCTGCGCCGGAGAGAAGGATCCGCTGATCCCTGCCGAAGGGCGCGACCGATTGATCGCGCAGTGGAAGGCCGCCGAGGCCGACTGGCAGTTCCTGATCTACGGCCGGGCGGGGCACAGCTTCACCGACGCCGGCGTCGATGCCTTCGGCATCCCCAATTTCAAGTACGACGCGGCGACGGACCGCCGCTCATGGGCCGTGATGCGTCAGATGTTTGAGGAGAGCTTCGAGTTTCCCGCCCCCCCGCGGGGAAAGATCGCGGGCGGCGAGAAAGATGTCCGCCTGCTTCTCAGGCGGACATTTCCAGGTTTGTCCAATCAGGCGCTGATGTCGACGCTGTTTCCGACGCCG
>DATIVW010000327.1:0-2760 GCA_035465595.1 Rhizomicrobium sp.
CCAGCTTCGCCGCCAGTACAACGACCGCATCGTCGAGTCGTTCGACTTCATGGGCATCAAGCAGATCGCCTTCAGCAACGCGCTGGCGATCGGCCGCGACATCCTCGGCCGGTTCGAGCGCGGCGAGTTCGACGTGGCGACCATCTTCTTCTCGAACTTCAAGTCGGTCATCAGCCAGGTCCCGACTGCCAAGCAGATTATCCCGGCGACAATCGATGCGGGCGCGGCGCCTGCGACCAGCACGGTCTATGACTACGAGCCGGATGAAGGCGAAATCCTCGCCGACCTTCTGCCGCGCAATGTCAGCGTGCAGGTGTTCCGCGCGTTGCTGGAAAACGCGGCCGGCGAGATGGGCGCGAAGATGAGCGCCATGGACAATGCGACCCGCAATGCGGGCGATGTGATCGACAAGCTGACGCTGGTCTACAACCGCACGCGTCAGGCGATGATTACCAAGGAACTGATCGAAATCATTTCGGGCGCTGAAGCGCTCTGATTGGAGTAAAGACGATGAACGCCAGAATAGACAGCAACAAGCTTGGCCAGGTCACGCAGGTCACGGGCGCCGTGGTAGACGTGCAGTTCGAAGGCCATCTGCCGGCCATTCAGAACGCGCTGGAGACCGACAACAACGGCCAGCGCCTCGTTCTCGAAGTCGCGCAGCATCTGGGCGAAAGCACCGTGCGCACCATCGCGATGGACGCGACCGAGGGCTTGGTCCGCGGCCAAAAGGTCAGCGACACCGGCGCACCGATCTCCGTTCCGGTCGGTCTGGGCACGCTCGGCCGCATCATCAACGTCATCGGTGAGCCGGTGGACGAAGCCGGCCCGGTGAAGTTCACCGAACGCCGCCCGATCCACGCGGAAGCCCCGTCCTTCGCCGAGCAATCGACCGAAGCGCAGATCCTCGTCACCGGCATCAAGGTCATCGACCTGCTCGCCCCTTACGCGCGCGGCGGCAAGATCGGCTTGTTCGGCGGCGCCGGCGTGGGCAAGACGGTGCTCATTCAGGAACTCATCAACTCCATCGCCAAGAACCACGGCGGTTACTCCGTGTTCGCCGGCGTCGGCGAGCGTACGCGCGAAGGCAACGACCTTTATCACGAGATGATCGAGTCCGGCGTGAACACAGACCCGAAATCCGGTTCGACAGACGGCAGCAAGTGCGCCCTCGTGTACGGCCAGATGAACGAGCCACCAGGTGCCCGCGCGCGCGTCGCCCTGTCCGGCCTCACCGTCGCCGAATATTTCCGTGACCAGGGGCAGGACGTGCTCTTCTTCGTCGACAACATCTTCCGCTTCACGCAGGCGGGTTCGGAAGTGTCCGCGCTTCTGGGCCGTATTCCTTCGGCGGTGGGTTATCAGCCGACGCTGGCCACCGACATGGGCCAGCTGCAGGAACGCATTACCACGACGACCAAGGGTTCGATCACCTCGGTGCAGGCGATTTACGTGCCGGCCGACGACCTGACCGACCCGGCGCCGGCCACCTCGTTCGCGCATCTGGATGCGCAGACCGTGTTGTCCCGCGCCGTGTTCGAAAAGGCGATCTTCCCGGCGGTGGATCCGCTCGACTCCAACTCGCGCCTACTCGATCCGCGCATCGTCGGCGAAGAGCACTACACGGTGGCTCGCCAGGTGCAATCGATCCTGCAAAAGTACAAGTCGCTGCAGGACATCATCGCCATCCTGGGCATGGATGAACTCTCCGAAGACGACAAGATCACCGTCGCCCGCGCCCGCAAGATCGAGCGCTTCCTGTCGCAGCCCTTCTTCGCGGCCGAAGTGTTCACCAACGTGCCCGGCATCACCGTGAAGCTCGAAGACACCATCAAGAGCTTCAAGGGTCTCGTCGCCGGCGAATATGATCACCTGCCCGAGCAGGCGTTCTACATGGTCGGCACCATCGAAGACGCAGTCGCGAAGGCCCAGAAGATGGCGGCGGAAGCAGCGTAAACATGGCTGACAAGATCGCCTTCGACCTCGTTTCGCCGGAACGGCTTCTTCTGACCGAGGAAGCCGACATGGTCACCGTGCCCGGCGCGGAAGGCTACATGGGCGTGATGGCGGGCCACATGCCGCTCGTCTCCACCCTGCGCGCCGGCATGATCGATGTGCAGAAGGACGGTCAGGACCGCCGCTTCTTCATCCGCGGCGGCTTCACCGAGATCAATCCGGAGAAGATCGTCGTCCTCGCCGAGGAAGCGATCCCGATGGAGGAGTTCGACATCGCGGTGCTTGACCAGCGCATCAAGGACACCGAGGAAGACCTCATCGCCGCGAAATCCGACGCCGAGCGGGCCCGCATATCCGAATCCCTGGACGACCTCCGTCTCATCCGCGCCGCGTTCTAAGGCGTATCCCCCAGTCCCCACAGGGGCTTAAATCGGGAAAAGCGGCGCTCTGCCGCCTCTTTACGGGTTCCAAGCCCGCAACAGCCTTTGGTATAATTTGTTGAATCTGCGGCTGGCGGCAGACGGAAGGGCGTGGAATGTCAGACGGTGTTGTCTTTTCAGCGGGTTGGAAACTGGACGACGTCCAGTGGTCGAAGTTCGACGCGTCGAAGGTCGATCCCGGCCTGCTGCAGGCCGTGAAGGCGGCATCGCTGGTCGAATACAACGCGCCCGACTACGTCACCTATCTGAAGCGGGTGTTCAAGGATTCCGGCCCAGCCATCCTGGCCAGCATCGATCATTGGGGCGTCGAGGAGACGCAGCACGGTTTGGCGCTCGGCCGCTGGGCGGAGATGGCCGATCCCAC
>DATIVW010000328.1:0-15220 GCA_035465595.1 Rhizomicrobium sp.
GACGCCTTCCCAGAAGGCCAGCGTCTTGAGCGGGATCAGCGCCTGGTCGTGATACATGCACAGCGCCGCGTCGTACTTCGCGCGCGCTTCGGCGTGGAACATGGTGTCGGCCGGCATCGGCCCCAGCACGGTGCCTTCCACCCGCAGCGCCTCGCAAGCCGGAGCGATGATATCGCGCTCCTCGGTTCCGATCTCGCCCTCTTCGCCGGCATGAGGGTTCAATCCACTCACCGCAAGCCGGGGATTGGCGATTCCGAAATCCTGCTTCAGCGCGCGCAGGATGACCTCGCCCGTTTCCACGATCGCCGCCTCGCTGAGACGGCGCGGCACGTTCTTGAGCGCGATATGGATGGTCAGCGGCACCACGCGAAGCCCGCCGCCCGCCAGCATCATGACCGCGCGGGGCGCCTCTGTAAGCTTTTCCAGGTATTCGGTGTGGCCGGGATATTCGAATCCGCCCTTCATGAGCGAGGCCTTGTGGATCGGCGCAGTGACCACCGCGCCGGCCGCGCCCTGCATCGCCATCGCGACGGCAGTGTCGATCGCGTCGATCACCGCATGGGTGTTTCCCGAATCCGCATGACCCATGCGCAGTGGTGCGCCGAGCGGATGGCTTTCGATGATCGCGCCGCCCGGCATCACGCCAAGCGCGCGGAACACCCCGGCATCGCCGACAAGCTTCAGCACGCGATTGCCGATGCGTCCGCCGAGCGCGCGCCATGCGGCGACGGCGATCTCCGGGCCGACGCCGGCCGGCTCGCCCATGGTTATGAGGAGTGGTGCGTCCCGTGCTGGCGCATTTTCACTGTTCTGAGGCATCGGAGGACTTGCGCGGTCCAAGCGGCTGGCCCGGCAGCTCGATATCGGCGTCGCGGCGAAGATCGCGCAGATACTGGCGCGACAGCACCGCCATGCGCTGCTCGAACAACGACTGCTCGATGTCGTCGCGCGAGGGCATGTGGAAGGCCGATTGCGGCGGCGGCGCGCCCTTGTCGCAACGCACGAACAGCTCGACGCCTGCCGCCGATTGGAACGGCACGGTTACCTCGCCGGCATGCGTCTGCGCGAGGGCCTGCTGGATCTGCGGGCTGAGATCGGAAAGGCGCATGTTGCCGAGGTTCATGAAGACGACGCCTTTCATCTTCTTGATGGCGTCGCCCAACCCGTCGCATCCCTGGATCTGGCCGCGCATGTTGTTCGCGAAGTTCACGACCTTGTCGAGCAGCTCCTTGGGCGGCTTGGGACCGATCGGCATGAGAATGCGGTCGAGCGGCAGCGAGTCCGGATGATCGTTGACCGGCTTTTGCGCGACTTCGGGAACCTTGGCGCCTTCGCCTTCCTGGCGCGCGCGCAGCAGAAGCATGTAGTAGCCGCCGGTCGATCGGATCGGCGGGCTGAGCGCGCCGGGGCGCATCTGCGTCAATGCGTCGTCCAGTTCCTTGGGCAACTGGCCCTGCACCACGACGCCCATGTCGCCGCCCGATGCGGCGGTGGGATTCTGGCTGAACTGGCGCGCGAGCTCGCCGAAGGAGGCGCCGCTGCGCAACTGGTCCTGCATGTCCTGCATGTTCTTGAGGACCTTGCTGTCGTCTTCCGGATTGTCGACCGGCAGGAAGATTTCCGAGACGAGGAAATGCGGCTTGTCGCGTCCTTCCGCGAGGCGGCGCAGCTCCGCATCGACGTCCGCCTTCGTGACGTCGACGCGGTCGCCATATTGCGCCTGAACCGCCTTCGACCACGCGACCTGCGAAGCGATCTGCGACCGCATCGTCGCCAGCTTCACGCCCGAGCGCCCCAGGATCGTCGTGAGCTGCTCCAGCGTGAGGTGGTTGTCCCTGAGGATGTTGTCGATGGACTTGTCCACGTCGGCCGCGGACACGGTGATCTTGTTCTTCTGCGCTTCCAGAAGCTGGATGCGTTCGGTCTCCAGCTGCCGCAGAACCTGCGCGCGAACCTTCTTCAGCATCTCCGGCGTGGGACGCGCGTTCGACGTCGCGATGTAGAGCCCGATGCGCTGGCGCAGGTCATAATCGGTGATGACGGTGTCGTTGACAATGGCGGCGACGCTGTCGCCCTTGAGCTGTGCCTCTTCCGGCGATTCACCGACGTTGAGTTCTTCGGTGCCGGGCGGCGTGGTGGCCTTCTGGGCTGCGGCCGCGGCCGGGGATTCCTTGGCGCAAAGCGGCGCGGTGGTCAGCATCAGCGCGCAAACACCAATGAGGGCAAACGAAAAGCTGCGAGTCATCTTGAGGACCGGTCTCGGATATTCTTGCGTTTACGGGTCACCATTCGCGTCCCGTCCACCGCGGGCGCCCGGCTGGGGCGCAGAATAGGCGATTTGGGCGCAAGGTCAAAGGCTTGTGGACGAGAACAAATGCCTCGGGAAGAGCTCGCTCAGGCCCTGCGTTTCCGGCTCGTCCTCGGTGTTCAGCTTGAAGCGGAACAGGATGGACGTGGACGGCGGAATGTCACGGTCGCGCGTGTACTGGCGGCGGTAGGAAAGCGAGATTTTCAGGCACTCATCATCGTAACCGACGCCGAATTCATCATCGAGCATCTGGCTGCTGGCGAGGTCGCGCCGTGCGGCGGCGAACACGACCCAGTAACCGAACACGCCCAGGGTCGCCTGCCCGTTAACCTCTTCGCGCGGTTCGTCGGTGTTGATCACGTCCTGCTGAGGCAGTCGCACATAGCTGAGCTCTATGGACGATCGTCCATAATTGCCGTCGAGATAGACCTGGTTGCGGCGCACGGTGCCGCTCGACTGGTCGACGTCGACGCGGTGGGTGAGGCTAAGGTAGGGCGGAAACTTGATCGTGAAGCGCCCCACGACATCGGACGCCTTGTCGGCGAATCCGGTTTCCTGCGCGAACACGGGATCCGGCTTCAGGCGCAGCACTTCGCCGATCTGCACTTCCACGCTGCCCTTGGGGAACAGCGCTTCGGTCCGGAAGCCGACATTCGCGCGCGGCCCGCTTTCGGCGATGTCGTAGCCGGGAAGGCGGTCGAAGCTGAACACATCGTTCTCGCCAAGCTCGATGTTGTAGCTGCCTTCGTTCGGAATGCCTTTGGGATTGCCGCCATAAGGCGCAGCGATCGCCTGGATGATGGGCTCGACGACGAAGGCGGGCTTGCCCGCGCCGCCGCCGGCGATGAAGGGCCAGCGCCAGTCGAGGCCGATATAGGGAAGCCCGCGCGAGATATAGTGGCTGCCGGCCGGCACGTTCAGAAAGAGCGCGGGGAAATTCGGATCGGCCAGGTCGTTGTTCGTGACGTGATAGAGATCGCCCCGCACATCGGCGCGCAGCGTGATGACCTGGCCGTTGTTGGTGACGAGCGGAAGCTGCCAGCGCATCTCCGCCGTCAGGCGCTGGTCGTCGGGCCCGACATGGCGTTCGATCGATGCGCTGTTGATGTCGAAGCGGAAGTCTCCGCCGAGGATCGGCCGCTCGGGGATGTAGGTGTATTCGATCAGCGGCAGCACCAGCGGGATCTGCGCGGTCTTGATGAAGAGCGGCGAGATTTGCGTCGTCGCGCAGACCGGCGGATTGACCGTTGTCAGGACGGGGCAGGCGCCCACGAGACTCTGGAAGAAATATCCGGTGATCGCAAAGCGGCTGCGCCCGCTGACGCCCTGCACGAACAGGTCGTTGAACAGCTGATCGTCCTTGTTATAGAGGCTGTAGCGTTCCAGATAGGTCGGGTTGGACGTCAGCTGCACGTCGTAGCCGAAGCGCCAGACGCTGCTGTCGCCGACCTGCGTGCGGCCGGAGCCGAACAGCGAAGAATAGGTCTGATTCTGGTTTTCCTTCAGCCCGCCATTCGGATTATTGGCGATGCTGCCCTGCAGCCACATGCCGCCATTGTCCCAGCGCTCGCGGTATTCGCCTTCCAGCACCTCGCCGCCTTCGGTGGAGAAGATCGGCTCGATCGTCATGTCGCGCGAGTCGTTGAACGAGATGTAGTAGGGCAGCTTGACGAAGGTGCCGAGGGTGCTGGACGAACCGACGTCTGGCGCGAGCAGTCCCGTCTCGCGTTTCACCGTGGGATCGGACTGGCTGAAATAGGGCGTCCAGGCGACGGGGATGCCGAAGAGATCGATCACCGCGTCGCGATAGGTGATCTTGTGCGCGGTCTGGTCGTAGACGACGTGATAGGCCTTCACGTCCCACAGCGGCGTGCGCTGGCCCGGCTTGTTGCAGATCTTGCAGTGCGTGAACACGGCGCGGTCCAGCGTGGTGACGGTGCCGTCCTTGCGCCGTGCTTCGACCGCGGAGAGACGTCCGGTCTTGCCGATGAGCGCGCGGAAGCCTTCCAGCACGCCGTCCTTCATCTCGTTGCTCAGTGTCGCGCGCGGGCTGAAGATCACGGTGCCGTCCGGCGCCATCATCACGACATTGCCGGTGGCGACGAGGGTGTCGGTGTTCTGGTCGTAAGTGAGCAGGTCGGTGGTGACGATGCGGCCATTGTGGTCGACCTCGACATGGCCGCTGGCGGTCACGACCTTGCCGTTCACGTCGTAGGTGACGTCATCGGCCTTCAGCACGTAGTCGCCGCCCGGCGGACCGAGCAGCGCGTCCTTGCCGCTGAAATCCGACGCGGCATGCGCGGCCGCGCCGCCGAGCAGAAGCATGGCGGTCAACAGGCCAGGCAGTTTCGGCCGCCGCATCAGCCGTCCTCCTGGTGGAAGACGAGCGTCATGCCGAGAAGGATGGCCGCTGCCGCCGGCGCGGACGCGGCGAGCGCCGTGGGCAGGATGCCGGATTCACCCAGCGCCTGCGTGACGTTGCCGAAGAAATAGACGCCGAAGCCGGCCAGCGCGCTGTAGAGGATCACGTGCAGCAATCCGCCCATGCGCGCCAGCCTGAGAGAGAAGCTCGCCGCCATAAACACCATCGCCGCGAACAGCGCCGGCATGACGAGCAGGGAATCGAAGTAGAGAACGTAGCGCACCGCGGAGAACCCGGCCTTGCGCGCGGTGGCAATGAAATAGGGCAGGTCCCAGAACGAGATCGTGGAGGGCGAGGCGAAGCTTTCCTGGATCTGCGAAGGCGTCAGCGTCGTCGCAAAGCTGTAGACCGGATGGTAGACGGATTTTCCCTCCGGGCCGCTCACCCAGGCATCGCGCATGGTCCACGCGCCGGTTTCCAGCACCGCCGAACGCGCGTCGATGCGTCCGACAAAGCGGTCGCTCGGGCCATAGAGGAAGACGATCACGTCCTCCAGCTTCAGCCCCTGGTTGGACACGCGCAGGGCGTGGATCACCGACTGCGCCTGCGCATCGCCTTGCCTGAGCCACAACCCGTTTCGCGAGATCGCGAGCTGCGAGGCCTGCCCACGCACATATTTCGCTTCGAGCTCGGAATACTGCACCAGCATGCGCGAGGTGAGCGGCGTGAGCGCCAGCACCGTGAAGATGCCCAGCGCCACGGCGACCACCAGCGATGGCGCCAGAAGGTCCCACGCCGAAACACCCGCCGCGCGTATCGCGATCAGTTCCTGGCTGCGCGACAGGCGAACGAAGGCGAACACGCCGCCGAGCAGGACAGCGAACGCCAGCAGCTTCAGCCCGAGGTCGGGAAGCTGCAGCAGCGCCATGCCGATAACCACGTTGGTGGGAACGTGCTTGGTCGCGGTGTGGTCGGAGATGCCGACGATGTCGATCGACAGCGCCAGGAACAGGAACCCGGCATACACCGTGCCGACGCCGACGATGAACTGGCGCGCGAGATAGCGGAAAAGCGTCCAGGACCAGGTCATGTGGCGGGCACTTCCGGCGCGGCACGGAAACGCTCGATCAAGCGCGGCAGGATCGTGCCTTCCAGTTCGAGCAGCGCCAGCGCGGCACCGGCAGCCGGCACCAGATAGATCAGGAAAAGCAGCGACGGATTGCGCGCGGCCATGCTCTGCGCGCCGTAGCCGATGATGCGCACGATGGCCGCGAACATGGATGCGACCGTGAGGCGGAGCGCATAGGCGCCGCGCTGCCGCCGTCCGCTCGTCACCGCGGCGAGGGCGATGAGCGCGAATGTCAGGCAATAGAGCGGCGCTGCGATGCGGTTGTTGCCTTCGGCGATGAAGATGTTGATGGCGTTCTTGTTCTTGGGCGGCGTCTTGAATTTCGGCCAGAACAGCTCGGTCAGGTAGCGGTCGCTGGCCTCGAGCTGCGTCTGCTGCTGCTGGCCCGAGAACTGGTCCAGATCGAAGACGTAGCGCTTGAACTTCAGCACCGAAAGCTGCGCGCCGGCGCCGCCCGCCTGCTCGATCGTTCCATCCAGCATGATGAGGCGCCCGCCGGCGGAGGTCTGCGCCAGGAGACCGCTTTCGGCGATATACGTCGTCGGCCGCCGCGCGTCGCGGTTGTCGTGAACCAGGATGCCGTGGATGTGCCCGTCGGACGCGAGCTCGCGGATGAACACCGTCAGTCCGTCGGCCGGGGTGTTGAAGTCGCCTTCGTTGAGCATCGCCGCGCCGATGTCGGCGCGGATGTCCATCACCGCGCCCTTCATCGTGCGCTGGCCGAGCGGCATGAGATAGAGGCTGCAAAGGAACGTGAGGCCCATCACGATCGCCGCTGCGATCATCACGGGGACTCCAAGCTGGAACCGGCTGTAGCCGGACGCCTGCATCACCACCAGCTCGCTGTCGGCGTTCAGCTTGTGCAGGCCGTAGAGCGCGCCGGCGAAGAAGGCGATCGGCAGGATGATGACCAGAAGGCTCGGCAGCACGAGCAGGGTCAGATAGACGAACGTCGGTGCGGATTGTCCGCGGTTGATCACAAGATCGAGAAGCCTGAGCGACTGGGACAGCCACACCACGCCCGTCAGCAGGAAGCCGAACAGCGCGATCGGCCCCGCGAGCTGGCGCAGGACATAGTTCGACAATCGCGGCAGTCTTGCGTTCGCTGGCATTCCTGAAGCCCTGGCCGGCGCTTGGTCCCGCCCCCGGATTCGACCTAAGCTCAAACTAGCACTAACTAGCATTTTCCCGCCGCCACCCGGCAACCCGAAATCCGCGCATCCGACTGACTTGGCGTATTTTTTCGGATTAAAGGGCAGCAAACATTACCCGGAGGTATCCCCCATGCAGCTTTCCTTTGCCGCCCCCTCGCTGAATTCGGCCGGCGCCCTCGTCCTGGGCGTCCAGGCCGACGGCGCGTTCATGCCGACCGCCACGGAGGCCGACAAGGCCGCCGGCGGAGCGCTGAAGCGCGCGGTGGCCGCTTCCACCAAGTTCACGGGAAAGGCCGGGCAGGTTGTGGAGGTTCTGGCGCCGCAGGGGCTGAAGGCATCGCGCGTGCTGCTTGTGGGCCTTGGCAAGGGCGAGGATTTCAAAGGCGGCGCCGCCGAGAAGCTGGGCGCGGGCGTCATCGCGCGGCTCTACACCGCGGGCGTCGATGTGATCACCTTCGCCGTGGATGCGCCGAAGGGATCGAAGCTCAGGCCGGGCGCATTTGCCGCGCACCTGGCGTTGGGCGCCAAGTTGCGCAGCTACGGCTTCAACCACTATCGCACCAAGGCGCGCGACGAATACGTGTCCACCATCAAGAGCGTGACCATCGGCACGAAGGACGCCGCAGGCGCAAGGAAAGCGTGGGCCGCGATGGACGCGGTGGCGGATGGCGTGTTCCTGGCGCGCGATCTCGTCAACGAGCCGCCGAACGTTCTTTATCCGGCCGCCTTCGCGAACCGCGCGAAGCAGTTGTCGAAGCTGGGCCTGAAGGTCGATGTGCTGGGCGAAGTGGAGATGAAAAAGCTCGGCATGGGATCGCTGCTGGGCGTGGGGCAGGGCAGCGAGCGCGAAAGCCAGCTCGTCGTCATGCGCTGGAACGGCGCGCGCAACAAGAACGAAGCGCCGGTCGCCTTCGTGGGCAAGGGCGTGTGCTTCGATTCCGGCGGCCTGTCGCTCAAGCCGGGCGCGAGCATGATGGGCATGAAGGGCGACATGGGCGGCGCGGCCGCCGTCACCGGCACGATGCGCGCGCTCGCCGCCCGCAAGGCGCGCGTGAACGCCGTCGGCGTGATCGGGCTTGTCGAGAACATGCCGGATGGCAAGGCGCAGCGCCCGGACGACGTGGTGACGTCGATGTCGGGCCAGACCATCGAGGTCCTCAACACCGACGCGGAAGGCCGCCTCGTGCTGGCCGATGCACTCACCTACACCCAGCGCAAGTTCAAGCCGAAATTCGTGATCGACCTGGCGACGCTGACCGGCGCCATCATGATCGCGCTTGGCAGCGATCACGCGGGCCTGTTCTCCAACAACGACCAGTTGTCCGCGCGTATCACCGAGGCGGGCAGGGAAGTGGGCGAGCAGGTGTGGCGCCTGCCGCTGAGCGATGCCTACGACAAGTTGCTCAAGTCCAAGATCGCCGACATGAAGAACATCGGTGGTCCCAATGCGGGCTCTATAACGGCGGCGCAGTTTCTTCATCGCTTCGTGGAGAACAAGACGCCGTGGGCGCATCTGGATATCGCCGGCGTCGCATGGCAGGACGGCGAACAGAAGCCGCTCTCGCCCGGCTGGGGCGTCGGCTGGGGCGTGCGCGTGCTGGACCGGCTGGTGTCGGATCACTACGAGAAGTGAGGATCGCATGCATCGCCTGAGTTTGGCCGCGGTCACAGCCATAGCAGTCTGCTCATACACGCAGGTGGTTGCCGCCGATGGTGTCGTCCTTCCGAACGACGAAGCGGCCAAACTCGTTAGTCAATGCAGCAGGCCCAGTCCCGGCCCAGTGGACTCGTATTGGGCGCCGAGCAAAGGCGACATCGATGCTCTTGAAGCAGCCTTTCCGGCTTTCTTTCGCAAGAAAGCATATGACTGGCGGGGCTTTCTAGGAATGCCGAACATCCGCGATAGCGATGCTGACAAGCTTCTTTCGCAGTACGTCCGTCAATACGCAGGTTTTGTAATCGGCGGCAGAAAAGTGATCTATGTAAACGCCGTCACTGGCTGGGGAATTAGCGACAATCCAAATCAATGGCGCACGAAGGCAGTGCGAGTCTGCGATGGTGGATCGATCACTTTCGGTGTCGAGTACGATCCCACGTCGAAGACGTTCGATCATTTCGCGTTTAATGGCGAAATATGACCGAAACGCTCTTCTACCACCTTGAACGCCGCTCACTCGACGATGTGCTTCCCGGCCTTGTCGAGCGCACGCTGGAGCGTGGATGGCGCGCGCTCATCAAGGCGGAATCGGCGGATCGCGCCTCGGCGCTCGACACGCTGCTCTGGACCTATGACGACCAGAGCTTTCTGGCGCATGCGCTGGTCGGCGATGGCGACGCCAGGCGCCAGCCGGTGCTCATCACCACCGAGGATGCGAATGCCAACGAGGCGAACGTCCTCTTCCTCGTCGGCGGTGCGGAACCGCCGGCATGGAACGGCGCCGAAGCGAATGCGCTCACCCGCATCGTGCTGATGTTCGACGGCCGCGACCAGGACTCGCTCACCCGCGCCCGCTCCGCGTGGAAGGATGCGAAGGCCGCCGGCCACGACGCGACCTACTGGAAAGAAATGCCCAGCGGGAAATTCGAGAAGCAGGCTTAGGCGAAAGCGCCGCGATAGGCGAAGAGGCCGGGCGTGCCGCCCGTCATCAGGAAGAGCACATTGTCGCCGCGCCGGTACTTCCCGGCACGGATGTCGTGCAGCAGGCCCGCGAACGCCTTGCCGCTATAGACCGGATCGAGCAGCAGGCCTTCCTTGCTCGCCATCAGCCGCACGGCCGCGCGCATGCCGTCCGTCGGGATGCCGTAGCCTTCGCCGCGGTGTTCGCCATCGACGACGATGCCGGCATCAGCCAGCCTCGCGGCAGGATCGAGCAGCGCCAGCGTTTCGCGCGCCTTCTCCAGCGTGATGCCGTGCGTTTTCTGCGCGTCGTAGTAGACGGCGTAGGATTTTGAAAACGCTGCGCCGCGCCCGCTTGCGGCGAAACCCGCGGCGAGGCCCGCATGCGTGCCGCTGCTGCCGTTTGCGGTGATGACGTTCGCGAATTTCAGCCCCATGCGTTCGGTCTGGGCTTCGATCTCCAGCGCGCAGGAGACATAGCCCAGGCATCCCACCGCGCTCGACCCGCCGACCGGCGCGAAATAGGCCTTGCGGCCTTCCTTCGCCAGCGCGGCGAAACGCTGCGCGACCAGCGCCGCCACGTCGCCGTCTTTCGGAAGATCGTGCACCCTCGCGCCGAACAGATCGTCCAGCAGGATATTGCCGTTGTTCACATAGTCCGCGTCGTCGCGCGGCACGGTGCGCAGCAGCACGAGTTCGCAGGCGAATCCGGCATGGGCGCAAGCCGCCGCCGTCAGTCGCGCATGGTTGGATTGCCGCGCGCCGACGGTGATCACGGTGTCCGCGCCCTGCGCCTTCGCTTCGCCCAGCAGGAACTCCAGCTTGCGCAGCTTGTTGCCGCCGCCGCCGATGGCGGTGAAATCGTCGCGCTTCACGAAGATGCGCACGCCGCCCAGCTCCGCGTTCAATCGCGACAGCTCCTGGATCGGCGTCGGCTCGTCGAGCAGGCGGATGCGTGCAAAGCGCGAAAGATCGGGCACGGCGGTTCCCTCAGCGAGACATGACAATTATGTCATCGGTCGGGGCATCGCAAATCGCCGGTTGAAATCTGCGCCGCAAAGAAGAAATAAGAAGCATGTTTTATGGATTTGGCCTGATCACGCTGCTGGCGCAAATGGCCTGCGCCGCGCACATCATCCGCACCGGGCGCCATTACTTCTGGATCGTTCCGGTGCTTTTGCTGCCGTGGATCGGCATCGCCGCTTACGTGGTGTATTCCCTGCTCTCCGGCGCGGCGCAAAACTACGCCGTGCGCCGCTTCGCCGACGACACGCCCAACATCACCGATCCCGGCACCTCCTATCGCCAGAAGAAGCGCGACCTGGAGATGGTGGGTTCCGCGCAGGCCAAGCGCGTCTTCGCGGAGGAATGCATCAAGCGCGGCCGCTTCCAGGATGCCGTCGATCTCTACCAGAGCGCGGCGCAGGGCACTTTCGCGCAGGATCCCGCACTGCTGCATGGCCTTGCCCGCGCAAAACTTCTCGTCGGCGACGGCGCCGGCTCGGAAGCGGCGTTCCTGGCGCTGAAGGCCGCCGATCCCGCCGCCTTCACGCAGGATGCGCATCTGGATTACGCCCGCGCCTTGGCGTTGCAGGGCAAGAACGAACAGGCGGCTGCGGAATACGAGAAGCTGGCGCGCGTCTATCCCGGCGAGGAAGCGCGCTGCCGCTATGCGGTGCTGCTGAAAGAGATGGGGCAGAACGACAAGGCGCAGTCGCTGTTCCGCGCCATCGTCGATGCGGTAAAGTCTTCGCCGTCCTATGTCCGCCGCCGCCAGCGCGAGTGGCTCAGGATCGCCCGGCAGAACCTGAACTGATCAGGCCTGCGCCATCGCGGATTCATAGTCCTCGTTGGCGGAAAGCCAGCGCGCTTCCGCCGCTTCCAGCTTGCGCTGCGCCTCGGCGCGCTTCTTGGACACCGCCGTCGCCTTGGCGCGGTCCTGCGTGAAGATCAGGGGATCGGCGAGCGCCTTGTCGTATTTGGCGATTTCCCGGTTCAGCTCGGCGATCTGGCTCTCGGCAAGCTCGACCTTTTCCTTGAGCGGCTTGAGTGCCTTGCGCTTTTCCGCTTCGAGCTTGCGCGCGTCTTCCTTCGACACTTTCGGCGCCGGTTCCTCGCGGCGCGCGGGCGCGTTCTTCCCGGTGAGCAGGAAGCGGCGGTAGTCGTCGAGGTCGCCGTCATAGGGATGCACGCCACCGTCGGCGACGAGGAAGAGCCGGTCCATCGTCGCCTCGATCAGGCGCCGGTCGTGGCTGATGAGGATGACCGCGCCTTCGAAATCGTTGAGCGCGATCAGCAGTTCCTCGCGCGCGTCGATGTCGAGGTGGTTGGTCGGCTCGTCGAGGATGAGCAGGTTGGGGCGATCCAGCGTCGCCAGCGTCAGCATCAGCCGCGCGCGCTCGCCGCCGGAAAGCTTGCTCACCAGCGTCAGCGCCTTGTCGCCGACAAGACCCATGGAGCCCAGCCGCGTGCGCAGCTCGGTCTCCGTCATCTTCGGGCGATAGCGCGCCAGCGTCTGAACCGGCGTTATGTTCGGATCCATCTCATCGAGCTGGTGCTGCGCGAAATAGCCCACGGTCAGCTTGCGCGATGGATTCACCTCGCCGCCCATCTTCTCCAGCCGTCCGGCGATCAGTTTGGCCAGCGTGGACTTGCCGTTGCCGTTCTTGCCCAGGAGCGCGATGCGATCGTCCGGATCGAAGCGCAGCGAGATGTTGGAAAGCACCGCGCGCCCGTCATAGCCGACCGACGCCTTTTCCATCGTGATCAGCGGCGGGCTCACATTTTCCGGCGAGGGCAGCCTGATCGGCGCGATGAACTCGTCCGGCGGTACCTCCACCTGCTGCAGCTTCTCCAGCATCTTGATGCGGCTCTGCGCCTGGCGCGCCTTGCTCGCCTTGTAGCGGAACCGGTCCACGAAGGCCTGCATGTGCTTGCGCGCGGCTTCCTGCTTCTGGGCGAAGGCGACGTCGTTGGCGCGGCGCATCGCGCGCGTGGTGACGAAGGTGTCGTAGTCGCCGGTGTAGAGCGTGAGCTTCTTGTATTCCAGGTGCAGGATGAACTCGGCCACGCTGTTGAGCAGGTCGCGGTCGTGCGAAACGGTCAGCACCGTGCCGCGATAGCGCTTGAGGTAATCCTCCAGCCACAGCACGCCCTCGAGGTCGAGGTAGTTCGTCGGCTCGTCCAGAAGCAGCAGGTCGGGCGCGGCGAACAGGATCGCCGCCAGCGCCACGCGCATGCGCCATCCGCCGGAGAACTCCGAACACGGCCGCAACTGTTCCTCGGCATTGAAGCCCAACCCTGCGAGAATGCTCGCCGCGCGCGCCGGCGCCGAATAGGCGTCGATCGCATCCAGCCGGGCGTGGATGTCGCCCAGCGCGTGGCCGTCGGTTTCGGTATCGGCACGCGCCAGAAGGTCGATGCGCTCCTTGTCCGCCGCCAGCACCGTGTCGAGCAGGCTCACGTCGGAAGAGGGCGCTTCCTGCGCCACGCTGCCGATGCGCCAGCCGGACGGCTTGGTGATTTCGCCCAGGTCCGGATGAAGCTGGTCCAGGATCACCTTCAGCAGCGTCGACTTGCCCGCGCCGTTGCGGCCCACCAGGCCAATGCGGCGCCCCGCGGGCAGCGAAGCACTCGCGCCCTCCAGGATCTCCCGGCCCGCAATGCGGACGGTGATGTCGTCGATGACCAGCATGGTGGCGGGTGCATACAGCGCCCGGCGGCCGAACGGCAAGCGCGCCTAATCGTCCGCCGGCTCGTCCCGGATCATGTTTGTCGCGAGCTTCGGGCGGCGGTCGACGTTCAATGTAAAGATGTCCGGCCGCGCATAGTGACCCACCACGTCGAGATCGTATTTCCCACGTGCCAGCTTTCCCAGATCGATGTCTGCGGCGAGGATGGCTTCGCGGCCATAGACGGGCGCCGCGATTTCTTCGCCGAGCGGTCCATAGATTGCGCTGCCGCCACGGATGAGAACTGTGTCCGGCGCATCGCCCTGGATCGGCGCGTAGTCGGCCGGCGCATCCGCGCGCGTCATGTATTGTACCGCCGACAGAACATAGCAGCGGCCTTCCAGTGCGATGTGGCGCATCGTGGCCTGCCAGCCGTCGCGGTCGTCCACCGTCGGCGCGCAATAGATTTCCACGCCATGCGCGTACATCGCCATGCGTAGCATCGGCATGTAGTTCTCCCAGCAGATCACCGCGCCCACACGGCCGAGCGGCGTCTGTGTCACCTCCAATGTCGAGCCGTCGCCCATGCCCCAGACGAGACGTTCCATGGCGGTCGGCATCAGCTTGCGCCGCCGCCCGATCAACGCGCCGTCCGGACCGAAATGCAGCACGGCGCAGTAAAGCGTTCCGCCGTCGCGCTCGATCGCGCCCGTCACCAGATGGATCTTGAGTTTCGCCGCCAGCTTCGCGATGCGCGCGGCTTCCGGGCCATCCAGCGTGATGGCGGATTCATAGTAGCGGCGGAACTGATCGCGCCCGCCCTCGCTGCGCGATCCCATGCGCGCGCCGAAATCGATGCCCTTGGGATAGCCGCCGACGAAGGCTTCGGGAAACAGCACGAGTTCGGCCCCCCGGTGCGCGGCGTCGCGCGCGAGGCGTTCCATCTTCGCCAGCGTGGCATCAGTATTGAACAGAACCGATCCGGCCTGGATGACGGCGACGCGAACCATGCAATCCTCCCCTTAAGCAGCGTATATCTAACAGGTTTTGGGCGCCGCTTGCCCTTCCGCCGGGGCGCTTCTATAAGGCCCGCAAATTTCCCCTTTCGGAGTAGAGAAATGGCCGTTGAGCGCACGCTTTCCATCATCAAGCCGGACGCCACCAAGCGTAACCACACCGGCGCCATCATCGACCGTTTCGAGAAGGCGGGCCTCAGAGTCATCGCCTCCAAGCGCATGCAGCTGTCCACGGCACAGGCGGAAGCCTTCTACAACGTCCACAAGGCGCGCCCGTTCTTCAAGAGCCTGTGCGAGTTCATGACCTCCGGCCCCGTCGTCGTGCAGGTTCTGGAAGGCGACAACGCCATCGCGAAGAACCGCGAAGTGATGGGCGCCACCGATCCGTCGAAGGCCGCCGCCGGCACGATCCGCAAGGACTTCGCCGAAAGCATCGAGGCGAATTCGGTTCACGGCTCCGACGCGCCGGAAACCGCCGCGCATGAAATCCGCTTCTTCTTCTCCGACCTCGAACTGGTTGGATAAGGCATTGTAGATCCCGGGACCCCGAACGATGGACTTCGCGATGAAAGACAAGGTTGTTGTCGTCACGGGGGCCACGTCGGGGATCGGTGAAGTTGCCGCCGACAGGCTGGCGCAGAAGGGCGCGCGCATCGTCTTCGTCGCGCGCGATCGCGAACGCGGCGAGGCTGCGCGCAAGCACTTCCGCGCCATCGCGGCCCAGTCCGATCACACGGTGCATTACGCCGATCTCACGAAGATCGCCGAGCAGAAACGCGTGGCGAAGGAGATCGCGGACAGCGAGCCGCAGATCGACGTGCTGATCAACAATGCGGGCGCGATGTTCGGCTCGCGGCAGGTGACGGAAGACGGTCTGGAGAAGACCTTCGCCCTGAACCACATGTCCTATTTCACGGTGACGAACATCTTGCTCGACCGGCTGAAGGCGACGCCCAATTCGCG
>DATIVW010000329.1:0-2010 GCA_035465595.1 Rhizomicrobium sp.
TAGGCCGCCATTTCCCGCAACCGAGGCCTGATTGTTCGATCTTCACCTGCTATCCCCCGCCACGGTTGCGCTTCTTCAGGTCATCCTGATCGACGTCGTGCTGGCCGGCGACAATGCGGTCGTGATCGGCATGGCGGCCGCCCGGGTGCCGAGCGTGCAGCGGCGCAAGGTGATCTTCTGGGGCCTGGCGGCCGCGGTGATCATCCGCATCGTGCTGGCGATGCTGACCGCCACCCTGCTGGCCGTGATCGGCCTGATGTTCGCCGGCGGCATCCTTCTTCTCTGGGTGACATGGCGCCTTTACCGCGACATCCATGGCGAGCAGGAGGACGAAGTCGGCCATCACACCATCGCGACCGGCGGCAGCGATCATCCGCAGGCGCCCGCGACGCTGAGCGACAAGGGCATGCGCAAGGCGATCGGCAGCATCGTGCTCGCCGATATCTCCATGTCGCTGGACAATGTGCTGGCCGTGGCGGGCGCCGCGATGGAGCATGTGTGGGTGCTGGCCATCGGACTGGTTCTCTCCATCGCCATGATGGGCGTGGCGGCGGCGATGCTGGCCAAGCTTCTGCGCAAGCATCCCTGGATCAACTATGCCGGATTGTTCATCGTCTTCTACGTCGCGCTGCGCATGATCTGGTTCGGCGGCGCGGATATTCTCGAAAAGGCGTTCTAGGCGACGCGCAGCAACAAGGCCGTGGCGTCGTCACTGGTCTTGAAGCGCGGGAACTTCCTGCCCTCCGCATCGTTGCGCTCGATGGCGCGCAATTCTTCGCCGAGCGCCTTCAGACCCTTGGACTGCGCGGAGGCGACGAGCGCGTCGGCGTCATAGGCGTTGTAGTCGCTCGCCAGCGCCAGGAAACCGTCGCTGCAGAGAAGCAGCGCCGTTCCCTTTGGCGCACGGATCCGCTTGCTCGACACGTGATCGGCAGCGCGCACGTCAGGACCGAACGCCCAGTGCCCGTTGGTGTTGACGAAATTGCGCGCCTTGCGCAGCGCTTCCATGTATTCGGGGCGATTGATGCCGGCGGCCGGCGACAGGCCGTGCTTTTCCGCGAGCTTCGCCACGCGGCGCGCTTCGTTCTGCCGCTTCTCCAGCGCATCGCCCACGATCTCGACCGGCGCGCCGCCACGCTTCACCAGTGCTGCGCAATCGCCGAACCACAGCGCTTCGACACCTTGCGCGTATTCGGCGACGAACATCATCGACGAGAACGGCGTTTCCCAGGTGTCGGCGGGAGGCCGGCGGCGCAGGGCTTCAAAAGACGTCTGTGCATCGAACAACGCCGCAGAGACCGCTTCCTGCGGCAGCGCGCCGTCGCGCATATAGGCCATGAGGCGGCGCGCGCCGAACGTCGCGAGCCACGCCGCATCGCTTTTTCCCGGCATGAGGGATTCGCCCAGGCCGGTCGCGCCATCCATGACGACGGCAGCGCCGTCGATATGGGCGAACGCGTCGTCGTTCGGCTTTTCGGGATTGCCGGGGATGGAGATGGAATCGAGGACTTCGAGCATCAGATCGTCGCCTGCACCACGGCCTTGAGCCGTTCCGCCAGCGAGAATTCATCCTCGATGAAATCGGAATCGATCCACCATTCTTCCACTTCGCCGAGAATCTTTCCGATCAGCGGACCTTGCGGCACGCCGGCCGCCATCACATTGCCGCCATCGAGCGGGAATTTCGGCCGCTCCCAGGCGTCCGCCATCGCGAGCAGCGCGCGCCACTGGATGAACTTGCTTTCCTTCGGATCTTCCGCCCATTTGAGGAAGACGCGATCCTTGAAGCGCGCAATGCCGAGCTTGTAGATCAGCTTTCGCACTTCCTTGATCGAGAGATAGGAGACGACCTTCTCGGTGTTGCCGCAAAGATCGGCGAGCCGCTCGCGATCGGCATTCGACAGTTTCCAGCGATCGGAAATCTCGGTCGCCGCCGCGACGCGGTCCGGCAGCAATGCCGCCAGCCGCAGGATCGCGTCGGGCGGGAAGAAATTGTTGGCGTCGATGGAA
>DATIVW010000330.1:0-25726 GCA_035465595.1 Rhizomicrobium sp.
CGGGCGTAATTTCGCGGCGCCCAAGATCCAGGGGAGCGCGATGAACAGACTTGCCGGAAAAACCGCCATCGTCACCGGGGCATCGCTGGGCATCGGCCGCGCCATCTCCACCCGCATGGCGGAAGAAGGCGCCAAGGTGGCGCTGCTGGACCTGCTCGATACGGAGGGTGCGGCGCTGGAACGCGAACTTGGCGCCCGCGGCTTTGGCGTCAAATATTTCCGCTGCGATGTCGCGCGCGAAGCGGAGGTGGAAAAAGCCTTCGCCGACGCCGTAAAGCATTTCGGCCGCCTCGACATCTTGGTCAACAATGCCGGCATTTCCGGCGCCAACAAGCCCACCCACGAATTGACCGAAGCGGAATGGGACCGGGTGCAGGCGGTCAATGTGAAGGGCGTGTTCTTCGGCACCAAGCACGCCATCCTGCCCATGCGCAAAGCGGGCGGCGGCAGCATCATCAACCTGTCGTCCATCTATGGCCTGGTGGGCGCGCCCGACGTGCCGCCCTATCACGCCTCCAAGGGCGCGGTGCGCCTGATGACCAAGACCGACGCGCTGCTTTATGCGGGCGACCGCATCCGCGTGAACTCCATCCATCCCGGCTTCATCTGGACGCCGATGGTGGAGAAACATCTTTCCAGCCAGGGCGATCTGGCGGAAGGCCGCAAGGCGGTGGACGCGCTTCATCCGCTCGGCCATATGGGCGAGCCCGACGACATCGCTTGGGGCGCGGTCTATCTCGCCTCCGACGAAGCAAAGTTCGTCACCGGTGCAGAGCTGGTCATCGACGGAGGATATACGGCCCGATGAAATCCGGCGCTCTCATCGTAGTGCTGCTCGCAGGCACGCTGCTCGCAGCCCCCGCCTTGGCATCTGCCGCCCGGCAGGCTTCCCCGCACGCGACGATGAAACCGGAAAGGTCCGCATCCGTTCCGCCAGGGCTCGCCGGCTCGCCTTCGCGCCAGATGGGCGAAGACAATGACGGGCACGAGCAGCTGGGCCTTCTTATCTGGTGCATGTCCGCGCTCGCGGACGGAAACTTTCGCG
The DNA here is from genome assembly GCA_035465595.1 of Rhizomicrobium sp. Classification (GTDB taxonomy): domain Bacteria; phylum Pseudomonadota; class Alphaproteobacteria; order Micropepsales; family Micropepsaceae; genus Rhizomicrobium. The sequence goes on from DATIVW010000330.1 coordinate 1,046, forward strand.
ACGCGCAGAAGGCTTGCGGCAGGGCCATCAAGCTCGACCGCTGGAACCCCGCGCCCTACAAGCTGCGCGGCGCTTCCTATCTGCTGGAGAAACGCTACGAGCAGGCGCGCGTCGATTTCGCCGATGCCACGAGGCTGGATCCGACGGACGCGGAGAATCATGCCGGCTACGCGGAAGCCTTCCGCGGCCAGGGCAAGTATCGCGAAGCGATCGCCGAGTTTTCCGTAGCGATCCGGCTCGCGCCGAACGATCCGCGCATGTGGAATGCGCGCTGCTGGACGCGCGGCGCGTTCGCTCGGGATCTGGCCGAAGGATTGTCGGACTGCAACCGCGCGCTCCGCCTCGCGCCCGGACAGTCCGATGTGCTGGACAGCCGCGGGCTCGTCTATCTGCGGATGGGAAAACTGGACAATGCGGCGCGCGATTTCAGCGCTGCACTCCGCAAGCGGCCCAATCTGGCCACCGCGCTCTACGGGCGCGGCGTCGCGCGGATGAAGCATGGCGATGTGAAAGGCGCGCAGGCCGATATTCTTGCGGCCCGCCGGGTCGATCCCAATGTGGACGACATCTTCTTCTGGAGACCGCTGCTCTCGCAGCGCTGCCTTACCGGCATCGTCAGCGATCACGGATGGAAGTGCCGTCCTTTCAAGCCGCGGGTCAAGAAAGCGCCAGGCGCCGCGCGGACCGCGGCCGCACGTTGAATCGCGGAAGGATCAGTTGCGGCAATCGATGATGAGATGCACGCCGCGCGCGGCCCGCACGGGATAGCCGAAGCGGACGCGAAAAAGGTCGCGCTGCTCGGGTGTCAGGTCGGCAGAAGCCCACAGCCGCGTGAGATGAACCTGCTCCTTGGCGCTATCGGCGGGCGTCTGGGACTCGAAACGCCAGGTCTCGATCCGGCCGGCGGGAAATGGCCGATCATCCTTGCGCCGCCAGCCCGTGGTGGTGAGATGATAAAATCCCTCGTCCGAAACGGGAAACGCGCGCGCCGGCAGTGTCATGACAAACTCTCCTTGTCGGCGGCACTGTGACAGAGGATCGGGGTGCCGATTGTGATCTGGATCAGGCGACGGCAAATTCGCGCATGCCATCCGCGATCAAGCCGGTCAGGTCGATCTTCGCGAAAGGACCGGGAACCGAGTTGGTGGTCACGACATCTGCGCCCAGTCCGGCAAGGGTTCGGTCGCTGCCGCCGGCGAATATGCCGTGGATCGCCAGGCAAACCGGCCGCGCAAATCCTCTGGCGGCAAGCAGCTTCACCGCTTCGTGCATGGTCCCGCCGCTGGCGACGATGTCGTCGAGCAGGACAGGAACCCGGTCGCCGATGTCGATATCCGCCATTGTGACGGCCACGTTGCGGTCGCCGCGGCGTTCCTTCTTCAACGTTGCAAAGGGCGCGTGCAAATTCTGCGCCGTGTCGCGAATCCATTGCGCGCTTTCCTCGTCGGGGCCGATGAGGAAAGGCTTTGAGACATGGCTCGCGATCCATGCCGCGATGGCCGGCGCCGCGTGCACGACGTGAGCCGGGATCGTGTAAAGCCCGGCCAGCGATTTGGTGCGGTGCAGGTGTGGGTCGACCGTCACAAGCCAGTCGAAATGGGCCGACACCAAAGCCGCCATCGCGTGTGAGGTGACGGCCTCGCCGGGCTGGAAGCTGCGATCCTGCCGCATATAGGCGAGATAGGGCGAGACCAGGCCGATCTTCGCCGCGCCCATCGCGCGGGCCGCGTGCGCGGCGAAGAGAAGGGAGACGATCTTCGAATCCGGATCGTTGAGCGTGCAGACGAGACCGACGCGCCGGCCGGCGATCGCGGTGTCGTAGCGCAGATAGGTTTCGCCGTCGGGGAATTTGCGCGTGGCCAGAGCGCCGCTGCCGCAGCCAAGAGCCGCGCAGAGATCTCTCGTCAGCGCTTCATTGCCCGGCATCGCAAATAGCAGATCGGGCGTCATCGGGCTTCGATCCGGAAGATGTCGTCATGCGCGGCGGCATAGTCGAGGGCGTAATCCAGCTCGCCCGGCGACTCTGCGTGCACGATGCAAAGCTCCTGTCCGGCGGCGATGTGATGTCCCACGCGCACCAGCAATTCGACGCCGGCTGCCTTGTCGTCGGGCGCGCCGGCAAGCTTGGCCAGGCGGGCGATCTTGCGGTTGTCGATTTCCGCGAGGCGTCCACCGGACTTCGCGCGCAGGGATTGTCTGTGGGTCGAGACGGGTGGCACGCGCATGCCGCCTTGCGCTTCGCAGATGCGCTGGAATTTGCGCCAGGCCAGGCCATCGTTGAGGACGGACGCGGCCAAAGCCGCACCGGCATCCGTCGGCGCGACCCCGGCAAGCTCCAGCAGCGCGCCGGCAAGCTGCGTCGAACGCTCGCGCAGGTCGGCGGGCGCATCCGCATGGCATTGCAGCACCGCCAGGACGTCGCGTGCTTCCAGCGCGGGCCCGATGCCGCGGCCGACGGGCTGATCGCCATTGCCAATCACCACGCGCGTCTTGATGCCGAACGACTGCGCCACCGCGAGCAATCCGTGCGAGAGCTCCTGCGCTTCCTGCGCGGTGCGCACCTTGGCCGTGCGCCCCACGGGCATGTCGAGGACAAGATGCGTGGCGCCCGCCGCGACCTTCTTGGACATGACAGAAGCGATCATCTGGCCCTGCGTGTCCAGGTCGAGCGCGCGTTCGACGCGGATCAGCACGTCATCCACCGGACTGAGCAGGACCGCGCCGCCCCATGCGATGCAGCCGCCTTCCTCGTTCACGACACGGCGAATGGCCGCCGCATCGAGCGCGATGGGCGCCAATGTTTCCATCATGTCGGCTGTGCCGGCCGGCGAGGTGATGGCCCGCGACGATGTCTTGGGCATGGTCAGTCCCAGCGACGTGACGATCGAGACGATGATGGGCGTGGAGCGATTGCCCGGCAGCCCGCCGACGGAGTGTTTGTCCACGACGATCGCTTCCGGCCACGACAGCCGGTCGCCCGCGTCGACCATCGCGCGCGTGAGGCCGAGGATTTCCTTCTCGCTCAGCGGCGCCGCGGCGCAGGCCGTGAGGAACGACGCAATGTGAATGTTCGAATAGCGTCCGTTTGCGATGTCCTGGACGATCGCGCGAAAGCTGTTTTCGCTGAGCGCATGGCCGAAGATGCGGCTGCGCAGCAGGCTCAGCGATTCAACGGGATCCAGATGATCGATGGTGATCGTGTCGCCGTCATGAAGGCCGAGACGTGTCCATGCCGAGTCGGACAGGAGCGCCTCGTCGCAGGCGACCAGGTCCGACGTGACGGCAAAAAGCGTGGCGACGACCTCGCGGCCATGCGCCCGCAGGACAATGCGCATGTGCGCGGAGAATCCTTCGGAGCGGCAGACGTCGCAAGCACTGTGGAGAAGCACGATGGCTTCCGAATGGGTGTCCAGCCCGACGCGGCGGGCCTTGATGTCGTGATATCCCGCCATCAGGAAAGAACGGCCTTTTGTCCGTGCTCCGGCACGACGACATTCCAGCCCAGATTCTGCTCGATGTCATGCCGGAACGTATCGGCGGCCGTGGGTTCGCCATGGATCACGAATGTCTGGGCAGGGGGCTTCCTGAAGGTCCCCAGCCACCGCATCAGCTCGTGCCGGTCCGCATGGGCGGACAGCATGGAAAGATTGGTGACCTCCGCCCGCACAGGCACGTAGCGGCCATACATCTTGATGCTCTGCGCGCCCGCCGTCATCGCCGCGCCGCGCGTGCCGCCCGCCTGGAAGCCGGCGAACACGATGGCATTGCGTTGTTCGGGCGCGTAGTGCTCCAGATGGTGCAGGATGCGTCCTCCCGTGGCCATGCCGCTCGCCGAAATGATGATCTTGGGCATCGGGTTGGCTGTGAGATCGCGCGATTCTTCGCCGGTCTGCACATAGTGCGCGACGCCTGCGAGCGCCTTTCCCTGTTCGGCATTGAGGTGATGATCGCGAGGATGCCGTCCCAGGATGTTGCTGGCTTCGATCGCCATGGGGCTGTCCAGAAACACGGGAAGATCGCGCCGGATAGCGCCGGCTGCCTTCATGCGAGACAAATGCAGCAGCAGGCTCTGGGCCCGACCCACCGCGAAGGACGGGATCAGGATCGTGCCGCCGCGCTTGACCGTGCGATTCACGATTTCCGCGAGAACCTGTTCGGGATCGACGGGGTCATGGGTACGGTCGCCATAGGTGGATTCGACAAGGAGATAATCGGCCCAGTCCATATTCTCCGGATCGAACATGATGGGGTCGCCATACCGGCCGAGATCGCCGGAAAAGAGGATGCACCTGCCTTTCCATTCCAGTTCGATGAAGGCAGCGCCAAGGATGTGCCCGGCGCGGCGGAAGCGGGCCGTTGCGCCGCCCGGGATCTTCTGCACGACCTCGAAGGGCACCGGTTTCAGGAAATCGAGCGCGCGCCGCCCGTCTTCTTCCGTATAGAGTGGCAAGGCAGGCTTGTGTTTCGAGAAGCCCTTGCGGTTGGCGAATTCCGCGTCGCGCTCCGCGAGGTGACCGCAATCGGGCAGCAGGATGCCGCACAGATCCTGTGTTGCGGCGGTGCAGAAGACCGGACCGCGATAGCCGCGATTGATCAGGAGCGGCAGGTAGCCCGAATGATCCAGATGTGCATGGGTGAGCAGCACAGCGCCGATCGAATGCGGGTCGACGGGCAGCGGCGCCCAGTTCTTCAGGCGCAGCGCCTTGTAGCCCTGGAACAGACCGCAATCGACGAGAATGCGGTGATCGCCGTCGTCGAGAAGATATTTCGATCCCGTGACGGTGCCCGCGCCGCCGAGAAATGTGAGCGTCAGGGTCATTGCGCAAGCTCCAGCTGCTCGACATGGATCTGCGCCTTCAGGGCCTGCATGTCCGCGAGCGTGCAGAGACCGGTTCCAGGCGCGAGAAGCGCAGCGGTTCCCGCCGCGACGGCGATCCTGAGCGCTTCGGAAGGCGTCGCGCGACGGGCGAACGCCCAGACGAGCGCGGCGAGAAAGCTGTCGCCTGCACCGATGGTGGTCTTGACGTCGACGCGCGGCGCCCGGGCTTTCAGCACGCAACCGCCGCCAACCAGCAACGCGCCATCCGCTCCGAGCGAGACGCAGACAAATTCAACGCGCCTGGACGATACGATCTGCCGCGCGGCCCTGATGCGAGCTTCTTCGTTCGATGCGGGTTTGCCTGCCAGTTCGTTCAGTTCGCTCTGGCTGGGCTTGATGAGGAAGAGGCCGCCGCGATCCACCGCCGCGCGCAAGGGCGCGCCGGATGTGTCGAGCACAAGCCGCGCACCGGCGGAAACCGTGATCTCCGCGAGCTCCGCGTAAAAATCCACCGGCGCGCCGGGCGGCAGGCTTCCGCTTGCCACAAGAAACGATCCGGGACGAAGCCGGCTGACGATCGTATCGAGGCATTTGCGGATTTCCGCCTGCGACAATACCGGGCCGGGCAGGATGAAGCGGAATTGCTTTCCCGTTGCGGTTTCGCTGATGGAAAAATCTTCCCGCGTGTCGCCGGAAATGGCGACGGGAAGATGGCGCACGCCTTCATCGGCCAGAAGATGTTTGAGCAGCATGCCCATTGCGCCGCCGCAGGGAAATACGGCGATGGTCTCCGCGCCGAGGCGCTCGATCACCCGCGAGACGTTGATGCCGCCACCGCCGGGATGATGCCACACGTCTTCGCAGCGAAGCTTCTCGAACGGCTCCAGGGCCGGAATGGAGCTGGAGACATCCACGGCCGGATTCATGGTGAGCGTGAGGATGGGACGCTTGCGCATCTCTGGGTGCAACCCCTTGTTTCGCGACTATAATATAGAAACGCGCCGCTAGCGGATCGTTGATCCGGATCATGCGGCGCGAGCATACCGATGGCAGACTATATGTGGACTGGAAGGCCGGCAAACATGGACGATGAAAAAAAGGCGGCATTCATCGCCTACGTCAAGGAGGTCAACTGTGGAGTGATTTCCACGGCCGACAAGGAGCACGGACCCGAGGCCGCCTTCATCAGCCTGGCCATCACGCCGGACTTCGAGATCGTCTTCGAGACGCTCATCACTTCGCGCAAATATCGCAACCTGCAGACCGATCCGCGCGCCGCGCTCGTGATCGGCGGACATGGCAGGACGACGCTGCAGATCGAAGGTCTTGTCGACGAGCCTGGCGACCTGGACCGCGACGAGCTGGTTCCTCTCTACTACAAGGCCTGCCCGCAGAACACGAGCCACCAGAACTGGCCGGGGCTCACCTATATGCGTCTTCGGCCGCGCTGGGTCCGCTACAGCGATTATGGCCACCCGTGGAAAGTCGAAGAGTATTTCCTGAAACGCTGACCCGCTCTACCAGCGCTGCCCGTTCAGGGAGTGGATATAGGCGACGATCGCGTCCAGATCGGCGTCGAGGAATTGCTGCTCCTTCATCGGATGCTGCGGCTTCCTGATGAACGCGCGAAGCTGGCGGTCCTTGCCTTCATAAGCAGCGGCCATCGCCGCGAAACTGGGCGCGACCACCATTTCGAGCTGGTCGGGATTGGGCACGGGCGCCGGCGATTTCTGGTCCTTGGTGACCTGATGACAGGCCGAGCAGGATTCGATCGCCCGATCTCGACCAAGATCCGTCAACGGCGATGCCGATGAAACACCCGGCACCGCGAGCGCTGCGAAAATGGCCAGAGACAGCGCCTGATGTCGTGCCCGCATCGACTTTGTCCTCAATGTCTTGTCCTCAATGCGCCAGGAAGATCGGCACGGTCGCATGCGACAGGAGGTAGTCGGTCGTGCCGCCGAACACCGTCTCCAGCATGCGGCTGTGGCCATAGCCGCCGCAAACGAGAAGATCGTATTCGCTGGCCGCGGCCGTTTCCAGAAGCTCTTCGGCGACCGACAGCTTGGGCGCCTCGATCAGCGTTTCGCTCGATTTGACGCCATGCAGGGAGAGATATTCCTTGGCGTCGTGCAACGGTCGCTCCGATCCGCCGTCCGGCCGCACGCAGGCGAATTGCACGGCGTCGGCTTTCTCAAGAATGGGAAGAGAGGCGGTGAGGGCCTGCGCCGCGGCGGCGCCGCCGTCCCAACCGATAAGCACGGAACTGCCGGCGGTCCTGGACGCGCGCTCCGCGCACAGAAGAACAGGGCGGCCCTGGTGGGTAAGCACATCGATGAGGGATTGGCGCATGCTTGCCGGATCGGTCCCGGCAACCGAAGGAAAGACGACGAGATCGCAGAGGGCAGCCTCCCTGTCGAGTACCTCGCGCAGGTGCCCCGTCTCCTCGCGATAGGTGGTGGCGACCGGATCGCCCTTCTCTGGCACCGAAACGATCCGGGCGTCCGACTGCGCGGCCGCCATGGAAAAGCTCTCGCGGGCGGCTTGCGCTGCCTTCTTCTTCGCGGTCTCCGCGGCGTCGATGATGGACTGCAGGATTTCGGGTGAAATCGGCATGTCCGTCAGCGGAAGGGCTTCGCGGACATCCGGATGAACGAACATGGCATCGACAAAGGCACCGAGGCGCCTGGCCAGCGCAAAGGCGGTATCGAGCGCGACCCGGTCCTTTTGAGAGCCTGTCAGCGGAACCAGGATTTTCGCGATGGACATTGCCGGCCTCCCTATGAATAGCGGCAATCTACACAGCCCCGCCCCGCGCGACTTTGACGAGGGTCAAAACCCTCAATGCACCCTCAATGCGCCAAGAGCACAGGAAGGGGCGGTTCGCGCAGGAATTCGTTGGTGACGCCCCCGAAGAACGTTTCGCGGACACGGCTGTGGCTGAATCCGCCGATCACGAGGAGGTCGGCGCGATGCTCGGAGGCGAACTTCCCCAGGCTCCTGTGCAGCGCGCTGCCGAGGACCCGCAGGTGCACTTCCGAGCAGGCCAGGCCGTACGCCTTGAGATAGGCCGTCACAGGGTCCGCGTTGAAATCTGGTCCGCCGGGCGGTTGCAGGCAGACGATTTCGATGATCTCCGCCTTTTGCAGAAACGGGATCGCCGCGGATATGCCATGCGCGGCGGGGGCGGTGTTGTTCCAGCCGATCATGATCTTGCGGAATGCCCGCGGCGGGCTGGCGGCGAGCAGGACGGGGCGGCGCTGGGCCAGTGTCAGGTCCAGTGCGGTCTCGAACGCCTTGGGCGATTCTGCGCAAGGCGCCATGACCGCCAGGTCGCTGAGCGATGCCGCTGCTCCTATGACGTGCGGCGGGTGGCCGATGGCCTCGCGGAACGAGATGGTGACCGCGTCCTTGCGCACCGGCGTGGAAACGGCGCGTGCTCCTTCGGCCCTGCAAACTTGCGCGATCGTCTCGCGAATTTTGTCTGCGGCCGCTCGAAAGATCTTGATGTTGCCCCCGACGATGGCGCCCATGGCCTCCGCGGAGAGCGGCACGCCGATGAGCGGCAGCACCTCGGCGGGATCCGGATGGGCGAAGAGGGCCGCGACATGGGCGTTGAACAGTTTGGCGGCACGCACCGCCGTCATCAGCGCACAGGCGTCGCGCTCCGAACCATCCACCGCAATGAGGATCTTCGCGAGGGACATCAGTCCTCGTGGTCTTCGCCGCTGGCCAGCTCCTCCAGGCTATCCATGCTCCGGATCACGATGCGATGGCGGTCCGGGATCGCGATGACGTGCGAGGCTTTCAGGTCGGTGAGCGTACGGCAGACCGTCTCGATGGTGAGGCCGAGATAGTCGGCGATATCCTGGCGGCCCATCGGCAGATCCAGCGACTGGCCGTTCTTCACATTGCGGTTGGTGGCGAGCACTAGCAGGAAAGCCGCGACGCGCTCCCTGGCGGTCTGGCGGCCCAGCATCACCAGGTGCGCCTGCGCGGAAGTCCAGCCGTGGCGCAGATGCGCCATCAATTCGTGACGGATGTCGGAAAACTCATCGCCCAGCCGCTCGATATGGGCGCGGTGATAGCGGATGACCGTGACCGGCGTGACGGCCTCTGCCGTGAGACCGTAAGCGTCGCCATTCTCGAAACCGAACATGTCGCCCGGCAGCGCGAACTCCGCGATCTGCCTGCGGCCGTCCAGCATCATCTTGGACAGCCGCACAGCGCCTTCGACAACCTTGTACGAATATTCGCTGTCGTCGCCATCGCTGAATATCGTCTTGCCGCGCCCGACATTGATGACGGCGCCGATCTTGCGCTGGGCCGCGATGTCACTGATGCACGCCTTCGGCTTGCGAGACGGAGACTGCGCGTTCGATGCATGGCCAGCTGTGTATTCCGAGGATTGTGCAAGGCTCGTGTTGAACATTGGCGTCTCCTGTTGAGTTCGTTAGTGAAGAGAGCATTGACCAACTGGCCGGCGGAAAAAATTCGGGTCCACGCGTACGTGGACTTACCTATGCCGTGAAGCGCACTCAGCCTGGCGGATGGACGTGCCGATGCGGTCCAGCAGCGCGCCGGCGGTCACCGGTTTGTCAAGCCGCGAGCAATTCCCGGCTGCCGAAATTCGAGGCGAAAGCTGGGGTTCGGCGATGTCGGTCAACAAAATGACGGGTGTTTCAATTTCGCCGCCGCGCAGGACGTCGATCAGGTCCATGCCGTTGACGTCGGACAGCGACAGATCGACCAGCAGCACACATTCCGTATTGGGATTTTTCAGGTAATCCGTGGCGGATGCGTATTCGGACACCCGAAATCCATATTCTTCGAGGAGCAAATGCATGGAATCGCGCACGGCAGGATCGTCGTCGATGATACCGATGCGATGCTTACTCTCCACGGATTTCCGCTCCTGATGTCGGAGAGGAAAAATGCCAGATCTCTGCTACCGCGAAAATTCGTCAGAGCGCGTACGTGGAAATGCGTAGGCTAGGGTGGGGGCAGGTGTGCGGCCACGAGCCGGACCAGCTCCGCGACGTTCCGTACCTGCATTTTCGCCAGGATTCGGGTGCGGTGGACCTCGACGGTGCGAAAGGAGATATCCAGTTCCTTGGCGATCACCTTGTTGGGATGGCCCAGCACCATCTGTTCCATCACTTCCCGTTCGCGCGCAGTCAAGCCGGCCATGCGCTCCTGCACGACGGGGGCAGGCGCAGTGGGCGCCTCAGCGGGTGCATCGAGCGCCTGCTTGATGGAGGCCAGCAGGTGTTGGTGGTTGAACGGCTTTTCGATGAAATCCCTGGCGCCCGCCCGCATGGCGCGCACTGCCAGCGGCACGTCGCCGTGACCGGTGATGACGATGACGGGGAATTTGTGGCCGCGGCGGACCAGCTCTTCCTGCAGCGCCAGGCCGTCCATCTCCGGCATGCGGATGTCGGTGACCAGGCAGGCGCATCGGCTCAGGACATCGCTTGCGAGAAAGTTTCCCGCCGAGGCGAAGCTTTTTACGGCATAGCCAGCGGCATCCAGCAATTCACCCAATGACTCGCGAACGCTTTCGTCGTCGTCAACGATGCAAACCAGCCTTTCCGCCATCATGCGCCCACGGGAAGTTGGATCTTGAAAATTGTACCGCCGTCCGGGTTGGGCGTCACCCAAATGCGGCCGCCCTGCGCCTCGACGATGGTGCGGCAGATGGAAAGTCCGACGCCCATGCCTTTTTCCTTGGTCGTGACAAAGGGCTCAAAAAGCTGCTGCGCGACCGAATCGTGGATGCCGGGCCCGGTATCGGCGACGGCGATCTCCACGAGTTTCGGCCCGGCGCGGTAGCTTGAGATCGACAGTTCGCGCCGGGGCGAATCCTTCATGGCCTCCGTCGCATTGCGCAGAAGGTTCACCATGACCTGTTCGATCTGCACCTTGTCGACATGGACAGTCGGCAGGTCGGGCGCCAGATCAAGTGAGAGCATCATGCCATCGTCGGAGGAGCCGACAAATCCCAGGGCGATGGCTTCCTGGAGCACAGTGTTCAGGTCTTCCTGGATTCTCTGCGGTTCGCGCTTTTCCAGGAATCCGCGCAAGCGCTGGATGATCGCGCCCGCCCGTTCGGCCTGTTCGGTGGCGCGGTCAAGCAGGGAGACGGCCTTGTTGTTGCCATGACCGCCCGGCTGCGACCACCGCAGCTTTGCCGCGCTCACATAGTTCATGATCGCGGTCAGCGGCTGGTTGAGTTCATGCGCGAGCGCGGACGAAAGCTGGCTCACCGCATTGACACGCGCGACGTGCGCGAGCTCTGCCTGCAACTGGCTGGCGCGCCGCTCGGTCAGTCGCTGGTCGGTGATGTCACGGGCGATCTTGGACGCTCCCACGACGTTTCCGGAAGCGTCGCGGATCGGCGAGACCGAGAGGGATACGGTGATCTCGCGGCCGTCCTTGCAGGTGCGCGTTGTCTCGTAGTGACGGATGGACTCGCCGGCCTCGACTTTCCGCAGGATGTCCATTTCTTCTGCGCGCCGGTCGGCGGGAATGATGATCCAGATTGGCCGCCCGATCATTTCCGAGGCGCTGTAGCCGAAGATGCGTTCGGCGGCGGCGTTCCAGGTCCTGACCGTGCCGTCCAGCGACTTGCTGAGGATAATGTCGTCAGTTGATTCCACGATTTGCGCCAGATGGCGGTCTGCCTCGGCGCGGCGCTCTTCTTCGGCGCGGATGCTGGTCAGGTCGTGGACGATTCCGATGAAGACCCGCTTTCCGGCGATCGCGCCTTCGCCGACGGAAAGGTACATGGGGAATACGCTGCCATCCTTGCGCTGACCCTTCACTTCTCGGCCGATGCCGATGATGCGGGCGTCGCCAGTCTTGCGGTAGCGGGATATGTACCGGTCGTGCTCGGTCCGGTAGGGCTCGGGCATCAGCATATTGATGTTGTGCGTGAGCACTTCATGCGGCGCATATTGAAAGAGCTTGCGGCAGGCGTCGTTGTAGAAGAGGACGATGCCCTTCTCGTCGATGACGATCATGCCGTCCGCCGCCATCGATGTGAGGACATCGAAGAGCGCGCCGCGGTCGGCCAGGGCGAACAGGTCGTGGGATTTGGCTGCAGTCATCGTTCGGTTCGGAATCTACCACTGGTGGGGCAAGAGGACCACGCCATCCTTCAGGCGAGCGGAAGGCTCGCGCGCACAACGCCCTGCGCGGCAGCCCCAAGGCGGAACCCGAACTCCCGGCAGATGGTCAACATGGTCTCGTTCTCGAGCAGCACATCGCCCCAGATTTCCGCGACGCCACGCTGGCGGGCGTATTCGATCAGCCTCTTGAGCAGGGCCGAGCCGATGCCGTGGCCTTTCAGATCGGTCCGTACGAGCAGCGCAAATTCGGTGCGCAGGCCGTCGGGGTCGCCGGCGAGGCGGCCGACGGCGGCCACGGTTCCGGCAGCATCGAACAGCACCAGCGCCATCTCCCGGTCGTAGTCGATCTGCGTCAGGCGGGCCAGAAGCGCCGGGGGAACGGTGCGCAGCGACGAAAAAAAGCGCATCCGCATGTCCGCCTCGCTGATCCGCGCGGCAAATCGCACGAAGGCGTCCGCATCTTCGGGACGAACCGGGCGCATATGAAACGTTCCGGCGCCCGGGATCTGCACATCGCCTTCCAGCTCGGCGGGGTAGGGCCGGATCGCAAGCCGCGCCTGGGGTGGTGCGGAGGCCCGCTCGACACGCACGCGCGCATCCAGTGCGAGCACGCCATGTTCGTCCGCCAGCAGCGGATTGATATCCAGTTCGGACACCTCGTCGAGATCGGTAACAAGTTGCGAGAGCTTCACAAGCGTGAGCGCGATCTGATCCAGCGCGGCCGCGGGGCGATCGCGATAGCCCTTCAACTGGCGCCACACCCGCGTACGGACCATCATCTCGCGCGCGAGCTTCAGATTGAGCGGTGGCAAGGCGAGGGCCTTGTCGTTGACGACTTCGACCGCCGTGCCGCCCTGGCCGAAGAGCAGGAACGGCCCGAAGGTCTTGTCGATCGCCATGCCCAGGATCAGTTCGTGCGCGTCCGGCCGCCGGATCATCTCCTGCACGATGAAACCTTCGACGCGTGCCGACGGCGCTGCTTTCGCGACCCGGTCCAGCATTGCGGCCGCAGCTGTCTTCACCGCCTGGGCGTTTGCGAGGTCCAGCGCGACGCCGCCGACATCCGACTTGTGGGTGATGTCGCGCGAGAGGATCTTGAGCGCGACCGGCGCGCCCATCTTCGCGGCGGCCTCCGCCGAGTCTTGTGCCGTTGTGGCAACGACAGTGCGGACAATGGGCAGGCCATAACAGGCGAAGAGATTGCTTACCTCCTGCGGGTTCAGCCAGCCGCCGCCCCGGCCGAGCGCGGCGGCGACGACGCTCCGCGCCTTTTTCGTGTCGTAGGCGAAAGCCGTGGGCACCGATGACGGCACTTCCTGCAGCGTCTGTTGCGTGCGGCGATAGCGCACCATGTGCATGAAGCCGCGGACGCCTTTTTCGGGGGTGTCGTAGGACGGAATGTCCGCTGCATCGAAGACCTTGCGGACGTCGGACGCGGATTGCGAGCCGAGCCAGTTCGCGAGCACGGGAATTTTCGACTGTGCCGCCGCGATGGTGCGCGCGGCATCGAGGCTGGAGGCGACGGCAACGGGGCAGTTGAGAACCAGCAGCGCGTCGGCCTCGCCTGCGTCCGACAAGGCAGAAAGCGCCGCGCCGTAGCGGGCGGCGTCAGCGTCGCCGATGATGTCGACGGGATTGCCGTGCGACCAGGTGGCGGGAAGGGCGGCGCCCAGTTTCGCGATCGTTGCGGCGGACAGCGTTGCAAGCTCGCCGCCTTGCGCGATCAGGGCATCCGTCGCCAGTACGCCCACGCCGCCGCCATTGGTCAGGATTGCCAGCCGGTCGCCGGCGATGCGCGGCTTGTGCGCGAGGGTTTCCACGGCATCGAAGATCTCATCCAGGTCGTACGCGCGCAGGATGCCGGCGCGTTCGAAGGCGGCGTCGTAGACCGAGTCTATTCCGGCCAGCGCTCCGGTGTGGGATGCGGCGGCGCGCGCGGCTGCGGCCTGCCGGCCCGCCTTGATCGCGATGACGGGCTTCACGCGCGAGGCGGCGCGCGCGGCCGACATGAACTTGCGCGAAGCCGTCACGGCTTCGACATAGAGAAGTATCGCCGAAGTGTTCTGGTCGTTGGCGAGGAAGTCCAGCATGTCGCCGAAATCGATGTCGCTCATGTCGCCCAGCGACACCAAATGGGAAAACCCGATGCCCCGGCTCGTCGCCCAATCCAGTACCGTCGTCACCATCGCGCCGGATTGCGCGACGAATGCGACGCTGCCTTTTTTGGGCGTGCTGGGCGCGAAGGATGCATTGAGCTGCATTGGCGTGGAGATGACGCCGAGGCAGTTGGGCCCGATCACGCGCAATAGATAGGGACGCGCGGCCTCCAGCATGGCCTGCTGCAGCGCCGCTCCCTCGGCGTCGCTGCCTTCGCGAAAGCCGGCGGTGATGACGATGGCGGCTCTTGTGCCGCGCGCGCCCAATTCGGCGACCAGAGCGGGCACTGTCCGGGGCGGCGTGCAGATCACGGCAAGCTCGGGGGCCAGCGGCAGAGATTTGACGTCCGGATAGCAGAGGATTCCGGCGACGGAGCTGTGCTTGGGATTGACCGGAAGGATCGGCCCGTCGAATCCGCCCTCGCGCAAGTTTTCAGCGATGACGGCGCCCACCGAATGCGGCCGGTTGCTCGCGCCGATCAGCGCGACGCTCTTGGGTCGAAACAGGGCGTCAAGATTGCGGGTGGTCATCGCACAATGCCTTCGGCGCGGGAATTCGAAACCGCCTCGCAATATCAAACTATGGATCGGCCGCTGTCCACTCTTGCGCCAGATCAACGCGGTCACGCGGCCGGACGGCAAAGGTCCGTTCGCACCAATCAGGAGTGAACGATGCAACCAATCGATCAGGCGGTCACGGTGTTCGTTGTCGCCGTCTTCGTTTTTTTCTCGGGTATCCTGGCCTACGCCACGTGGCTGGGCGGCGGTGAAAATAAGAACGGCGCCAAGTAGCGCCAGGCAAACAGGCGTCGTCGCGGCAATCTTCAGAGCGACGACGCTTTTTCCCGCACGCGCGCCGCGCATTTCTCCACGAAATCGGCGCGCACGCCGGGCACCACGCCGCCAAAATGCAGGTGGTCGGCGACGTCGAGACCGCAAACGGCGGCAAAATGAGAATCGAACAACGTGCGCATCGCCTGCCAGGCGCCGGTCTTGATCACCCAATCCATCGGCGCCCCTGACGACGACACGCTGAGCAGTTTCTTTCCCGTCAGCAGGGGTTCGTTGCCGCCGCGCCCGCGCTTGTAGGCAAACCCCAGGCCGAACATCCTTTCCATATAGCCTTTGAGAATAGCCGGCGGCGCGTTTAGCCAGAGCGGATAGAAGAACGCGAAGACGTCAACGCCGGCGAGCCGGGATCGCTCGTCGGATATGTCCTGCGGCAGGGCGTAGCCGGGCGACCATGGAATCTCGGTCTCTTTCAGGCAGGGATCGAAATTCATGCGGTAGAGATCGCGCATGACCGCGGTGCCGCCGCTCTTCGCCACGGCATCCTCGTAGGCCAAGGCCATGGTGCGGGTGAAGCTGGCTTCCCCCGGATGCGCCACGATAATTGCGTGCTTCATGTCCTACCTCACATTTGAAGTTATCCGCGGTTCCGCGCGGCGGATTTGCGATGAATCAAACGTCTCGCCGGTTGAACGCGCATCTTTCGGGAGCGATTTTCGGCGGAGACGACATGCAGGCGAACGACCTTGCGCGAAAGCATTTCGGCGCGGCAATGCAGGAAGCCAATGCCCTTCGGCTCGACCCCGATGCGGTCGCACGTGCGCTGCTGGGGCTGGTCGTAAGCCAATATCTCGAAACCCGCAGCGTGAAGGACGTGCAGTCTGAACTTCAGTTCGTCGCCGAAAATTGCGACCCCGACACCGATTACATGTTCATGCGGCCGTAGCGCGAAGCCCTAGTGAACGAGCATCGTGGCGAGCGCGCTCTCGAGCAGCACGCGGCGCGTAAACCCGCCGAAGGCCAGTTCCCGCAAGCGGCTGTGCCCATAGGCGCCCATCACGACCAGATCCGCGCCGACGCCGGCGGCGCCGGCAAAAACGAGCGCCTTGGCGTCTTCTTCATCGCTCTCCATGCAGCGGATTTCCGGGTCGATGCCGTGCCAGCGCAGAAAGGCCGCGCAGGCGTGGACGCTCTTTTCGGCGGCGTTGAGCGTATAATCCTCGGACGCCGCGAAGAGTGAGACCTGTCTCGCCTGCAAGAGGACGGGCAACGCGGTGCTGACGGCCCGCGCCGCTTCCGGCGTGTCCTTCCATGCGATCGCCACATGGCGGATGGGGCGCGGACGCCAGTCTTCCGGGAACAGCAGGACCGGCCGTCCGGCGCCGATCACGATACTGCCGAGATCCGCCGGACTCATCTCCAGCGGCTTGGGGGTGCGTTCGATGATCACCGCATCGCTGTAATGCGCCGCCTCCGATACGGTGGCCGGCACGTTGTCGCTGACGTCGCGCCACGACGCGGATATGCGTCCGGCGCTGGGCGAGGTTGGGCTGACAATGCCACGCGTCTGGCAGAAGTGGTCGAAGGCCCGGCGGGCCTGCGCCCTCTGCGCCAGGGCCTGCTGCTGCAGCGTCGTGATGAGCTCCGGGCTCGTCACAGGCACGCCCATGGCGTCGGTCTGCATGCAGGCGATGATGTCGGCGGCGTCGTCATGCACATAGAGGCAGTCCAGGTGCCCACCCATGTCGAGCATCACTTCGCGGGCGGTTTCGAGGACTTCGCTGTCGCGGCCCCGTCCGAGCAGCGGCACCAGCACGGTCTTGAACATGTTCATCGCCTTTCCTTGACGCAGGTAGACTAGCGCTGCGTCAAAATCGGGCTTTGCGGCAAGTCAACGCCTTAAGGCGGCCGGACCGCGGCCTTAAGGCAAATCCATCCAGTCGCCTTCGCCGCCGCCGATCGGATCGGCGGGCGGAACGGGCACGCTGCGCGGCAGGTCGCCGGCAAGCTTCGCGCGTTCGCGTGGATCGAGCAGCCGGCGCGACAGGCTCGCGGACCAGGCATCGCCGCCCGACAGCTCCTCGCCGATGTCGTGAAGCTTCTGGTCGAGCAAGGCCGCGACTTCGGGCGCCGTCGCCTTGTCCTGTGCCACGGAGGCCATCACGGCAATGGTGCGATAGGCGATGCGCCGTGATAGCGCGTCATTGTTCTCGGGCCGGACGGCGAGCCACAAACTGTCGAGGATTTCCTCCACGCTCAGCATGTTGGGATCGACGGCATGCTGGGCCGAGACGCGCGCCAGCCGCGCATGCGCCAATAGCGAGTTCAAGGTCACTTCGGTCGCGACGTCGGCGGCGACCAGCGGATCGAACAAGGGGCCGTGCTCGGTCTGGAATACCTCGATGTCGAACTGACGGTTGTCGCTGCCGTTGCGCGGCGCCGACAGCAGTGGCAAGAGCCGGCCGGGAACGCGCAGGGCTTCGGGTGAGAGCGTCGCCAGCAGCGCAGACAATGCCGCGCGCTGAGCATCGGCAGGCACCGGCACGGATTGCTCTCGCCCGTCGCCGTTCATCGCGTAGCTGAACTCGCCGCCACCAATGGCTTTGGCGGCCGCGGCCACTTCGTAACGATGCAGCAGCCAGATGGCGACGAAACGGCGGCGCAGATTCGCCACCGGCTCATCCGGCGCCAACGACGTCAACCCGAAATTGGCGATCGCAGCGCTGCGCACCGTCATCATCCGGTTCAGCTCGGCCGTGGGATCGGCGCCATCGTCCCACAACGCGGCCCAGCGCTGCGCGGTATCCGGCGCGCGCGCGTTCGCGTCTTCGATGTAGCGCATGCCAGACGCCACGTCGGCGCGCGCCATTGCTTCGGCGGATGCATCGTCCGGCGCGCCGTAAAGCCAGGCGACCGTCGCCATGTCCCATTTGCCCAGACCGACGCCATAGGCATCGGAAAGATCAGGCTTGCCGTCCACGAGGCCGATGCGCGGCGGCGGATAGTCCATGACGGAGGCGCGATCCTGCGTGCTGGCCGCGAAATTGTGCGCGAAGCCCAGCGTGTGGCCGACTTCATGCGCACCAAGCTGTCGCAGGCGCGCAAGCGCGGCCTGCACCGGATCGTTCGGGCCGCCGGTGCCAACCTTGTCCGCGCCGACCAGTCCCTTGAAGATCTCGATGTCCTGCCGCGCGCGCAGCGAGCCGAGGACCACCATGCCTTTGACGATTTCGCCGGTGCGCGGATCGACGATTTCCTGCCCGTAAGACCAGCCGCGCGTCGCGCGATCATCCCAGTTCACGATATTGTAGCGCACGTCCATGGGATCGACGCCGGGCGGCAAGGTCTTCACCTCGAAGGCGTCAATGAATCCGGCGGCCTCGAACGCTTTCTTCCACCAGCTCACGCCATCGATCAGCGCATCGCGGATCGGCTGCGGCGCGCGGCTGTCGATATAGTAGACGATCGGTTTCTTCACGCGTGACGGCGCGGGGCCGGGGTTGATCTTCTCCAGACGGAAGCGATTGGCATAGTCGCGCACCACGTCGCCGCCGAGCGGCGCGGCGAAATCCACCACTTGCGTCGAGAATCCGCCGATGCGGGGATCGAACGCCCGCGGCACGAAACCGGGATCGGGCAGCTTCACGAAGCTGGTGTGGACGGTGAAACTCACCTGGTGCGGATCGGGCGCGATGTTCTCGACTTCGTCGCCCGGCTCGTCGGACGCATAGGTCTGCACCGCGTCGATTTCGATGTTCTGCGGGAACACCTTCACCGACTCCGGCACGGCCGCGCTGAGCTTGTCGTTCAGCTTGAACCCTTTTCCGGCGCCTTGCGGGCCGCCGCCGGTCCCCAGCGTGTCGCTGCTCTGGTTGAGAGACGCGGCGATGCCCAGCGTGTCGGACGCAAGGAATCCGGCGATGTCGACGGTGAAGCCGCCGCCCGGCAGCGTCGAGGCGACGTCGCCCATCCAGACGGTGGAGATTGCGAAATCTCCGCTACCGCGCGGGTCGGACGGCTCGGCGCCGTTCGCGCGGAAGCGGGGATTCTCGAACTGGATCGCCACCTTCTTGCCGATGCGCCGGAACGCGATGATCTGCGTGGTTCCGACGCGGCCGCGATCGAGAAATGTCGGTGCCGCGCCAAGGCCGGTGCGCAGCGACGTCGTGTAGAGGAAGCGGGCGGAGACGCCATCGGCGCCCGGTTTCGGCAGCGTGAACAGGATTTGCCCGTGCAGCGTGTCGGCATGAACGGGCAGGAGGCCCGTCTCACCGGCCGTCCGCGTTTGGGTCTTGGGAGGGTGCGTCGCGGCCAGAGCAGGGGACGCCAGAAACAATCCGAGTGTTATCGCCAACAGATGCCGCATGTTTCCCCCAGTGTTGCGGGCATCTTGGGCGACGATGCTGTGCGCCGCAAGTTGCGGCAATCAGTTCTTGGGGCGGCCTTCGATGGAAAGCCAGCGCGTGCGGTTGAAGCCGCGAATGTTCGGCACCCAGCCCGTCACCCACGGCTGAACGATATCCATCGTCAGGAGGAAATAGCAGGGCAGCCATGCGTAATCGCGCAGTGCCGTCTGTTCGGCCTCTTCCATCAGCCTTCCGCGCTCCTTCAGGTCCACGGTCTGCTGCGCCTTGTCCATCAGCGCATCGTATTTCGGGTTGGAATAGCCGCTGTAGTTGTTGTCGCCGTTCGAGCGCAGCAGATCGAGGAAATTGCTGGCATCGTTGAAATCGGCGATCCACGATGCGTTCGCGATGTCGAAATCGTGCTGCTGCATGCGCTGCAGATGCTGTGCGATCTCCACCGAACTGATCGTCATGTCGATGTAGATCTTCGCCAGCATCTGCTGGATGACGGCGGCGCTGCGCCGCTGGTCCGGGTTGGTCGAGGTGGCATAGACGAGATGGAAATGATGCTGCGGACCATAGCCCATCTCGCGCATCAGCCTTTGCGCCTTCGCCACGCGTGCGGCATAGGGCATCGCCTTGAAATCAAGCGCCGCCACGTTCGGATAGTTCGCGACGCCGGGCGGGATCATGTTGTAGGCGGGCGTCTCGCCGACCTTGCGGATCTTGTAGACGATCGCTTCGCGATCATAGGCGAGCGATAGCGCCTCGCGTATCCGGATGTCCCGGAAGGCCTTTCGCCGGAAGTTCGTCACGATGTAGTCGATGCCGAGATAAGGAACGCTGCGGATCGCCGCGGGCAGGTTGGCGCGCATCCACGCAATCTGCGCCGCGGGATAGGGGTTCTGCGTGTCGAGCTCATGCCCGCGAAAGCGCATCAGGGCAGACTGCGCATCGGGCGTGTTGAAATAGCGCACGGTTGCGATGCGCACATGTGCGGCATCGTAGAAATAGGGGTTCTTCACCAGCGTGACGTGATCGTTCGGAATCCACTCCTGCACCATGTAGGGGCCGTTGCTGACGTCGTTCTGCGGCCGCGACCAGGCATTGCCGTATTTCAGAAGGGTATGGCGCGGGATCGGGAACGCGGTCTGGTGCATCAGAAGCTGCGGCAGGTAAGCGGCGGGATGCTCGAGCTGGACGACGAATGTGCTGTCGTCCGGCGTGCTGACGCCCAGCGCGGAGGGCGGAAGCTTTCCGGCGCTGATCGCCTCCGCATTCTTCACCACCCACATGTTGTAGGCGTATGGCGCGGCGGTTTTGGGATCGAGCAGGCGCCGCCATGCGAACGCGAAGTCGTGCGATGTCACCGGCACGCCGTCCGACCAGCGATGCCTGCGCAGGTGGAACGTCCAGGTCTTGCCGTCAGCCGACACGCTCCAGCTTTTCGCGGCGCCGGGAATGGGATTGCCCGCCGCGTCTTCGGTGGCCAGGCCCGTCATCATGTCGCCGAGAACGTTCGATTCCCATTGGCCGCTGATGAACTGCGGGTCGAGGCTCTTGATCTCGCCGCCGTTGCCGCGATTGAGCCAGGGACCAGACGGCGCGGCAGGAGAACAGGCGCACAGTGACGCGCACAGAAGCGCGATCAGGCTGCGAGAGACGCTGCCGGGGAAGCTGACGAATGCCGCGATCAGGTGTCCGCGACGGTGCGGTCGAGCCAGACGTACCGGGTGCGGTTGATATTCAGCTCGTTGTCCACCCAGTTTTTCACCTGTCGGGAGACGATGTTGCGCGACACGGTGAAGAAGACCGGCGACAGCGCGACGTCGTCAAGCATTATCTGCTCGGCCTGCTGGAGAATCACGCCGCGCTCGACCGGATCGCGGATATCGTCCGCCTGGTCCACCAGCATGTCGAATCGCGGATTGGAATAGCGGCCATTGTTCATGTCGTTGGCCGACGTCTGGACAAGGAAGAGGAAATCCTTGGCGTCGAGATAGTCCGCGCTCCAGCCGGCCCATGCCGCCTGGAAATGCTGGCGGCGAAGCTGGTTGTAATGAACCGCCGTCTCCGCGGAGACGAGGTCGACATCCATGCCCGCGCCCGCCCACATCGATTGCAGCGCGACGGCGACAAGGCGCGCGTCGCTCGTGCCCTGGAAGCTGTAGGCAAAGCGGAGCGGATTGCTGGGACCGTAGCCGGCTTCGGCCAGCAGCGCCTTTGCTTTGGCGATCCGGGCGTGCATCGACATCGATTTGAAGCGAAGCGCCGCTTTCCCCGGATAATTCGGAATGCCGTTCGGAACGAAGGCGTAAGCCGGGATCTCGCCGGCATGCATGACGCGATTGGCGATGATCTCGCGGTCGATGGCCATGTTCACGGCCTGCCGCACGCGCACGTCGTTGAACGGCGCCCGCGTGACGTTGAAGACGATGTAGCTGGTGCCAACATAGGGCGCGACATGCAACGCACCGGGGATGTTCTGGCGCAGCCAGGCGATCTCCGAGGACGGAACGCCCCAGTTGACGTCAAACTCGCCCGCGCGGAATCGCTTCAGCGCCGCCGCGTAATCGGAAACCGGATAGTAGTTGACCGTCTCCACGCGGACATTGTCCGCGTCGTAGAAGCGCGGGTTCTTGACGCTGGTGATGTGATCGTTCGGCACCCATTCCTTGAGGATGTAGGCGCCATTGGTCGCGACGTTCTGAGGCTGCAGCCACTGGTCGCCGTGCTTTTCAACGACGTGCCGGGGCACGGGCATGCAGGTGTAATGCGTCAGCAGCTGGCGCAGATAAGGCACCTGGAATTCGAAATTCATTTCCAGGGTCTGGTCGTCGATCGCCCGCACGCCGAGCGCCGTAACCGGGAGCTTGCCGCCATTGACCTTTTCCGCGTTCACGATCGGATAGAGCAGGGAGGCGTAGGGCGCCGCCGTCTTCGGATCGAGGATGCGGCGGAACGAGAATTCGAAATCATGCGCCGTGACGGGAACGCCATCGGACCAGGTGTGGTTACGGATCTTAAATGTATAGGTCAGCCCGTCGTCACTTTCGGTCATGCTCTCGGCAGCGCCGTAGATGGGGCGCGCGGCCGCATCCTCGGTCATCAGGCCCATGAACATGTCGCCGACGATGTTGTTCTCGTAGCTGGTCTGCGTCTTCTGCGGATCGAGCGTATCGGGCTCCGCGCCATTGCCGCGATTGAAGGTTTTGGCGTCGTATGTGGTCCGGCGCATCGGTCCGCCGCGCAGCGAGAACGCGGCGCCGCCCACAACAGCGACAACAGCGCCTCCGCCCAGAAGGGCGCGGCGGCTAAACCCGGATTGGGTCTGTGCCATGATGCCTCCTCACGCCCTCGCGAGCGCTCTCGCATCGAATGGGGCGGAAGCCTATGCTGCAGCGCAGCCGCCCCATTCGACCGTCTTGCTGCGGTCATTAAGCCACACAGGGAGTAAATGACTGATGAAAATGCGCACTATCGCGGTAACCACCGCGGGCTTTCTGGCGGTGATTTTGGGACCGGCGCAGGCTGGCCCGCGCGACGACGTGCTGGCGGCGATGGGCAAATGCGCGCAGGTCACGGACGACAAGGCGAGACTCGCCTGTTACGACGGCGTGGCGCCGCGCTTGCGCGATGCGCTGAACGCACCGCCCGAAAAGCTCGATCATCCGCCGACGAAAGAGGAGCAGGAGTCCTGGTTTGGGTTCAATCTCGGCAACTGGTTCGGCGGCGCGACGCCGCCAGCGGCCCAGACGACGCCCGGACAGTTCGGCGCGGATAAAATCCCGGTGCCCACACCGCCGTCCGGAGCCGGCAGCGAGAGTGCGGCCGCTGCTGCTCCCCAGGAGATCGACAGCATCACCGCCACGGTGACCGACTACTCGTTCAATCCGTTCGGAAAGTTTATCGTGTTCCTGGACAATGGGCAGGTCTGGCGCGAGATCGATTCCGACCCGGCACATTTCAGCAAGGGGAGCACCAACACCGTCACCATCGAGCGCGGCATGCTGGGCAGCTACAATCTGCACATCAATGACGGCAACCACACCTACAAGGTGACGCGCGTCAAATAGGGCTCAGGCGGGGTCGTGCTCGGCTACGTAATGGCCGGTCGCGACCTCGATGAGCCTGGGCCGATATTGTTCGGCGTCGGGATTGTCGATCATCTTTGACTTCAGGAAGCTGAGCTGGGCGCGGCTGTCGAGCGGCGACGGCAGTTCGCTGGCCAGCGTGACATGCGCCTTGCCGCGCTCGGCCTTGGGATCGGGCACCGGCACGGCCGCGATCAGCGCGCGGGTGTAGGGATGGCGAGGATCCTCGTAGATCGAGTTGCGGTCGGCCAGTTCCACGATGCGGCCGAGGTAAAGCACCATCACGCGATGCGCCACCTGCCGCACGATCGACAGGTCGTGGCTGATGAAGATCATCGACATGCCGAATTCCGATTGCAGGTTGAGGATCAGATCCACGATCTGCGACTGGATCGAAACGTCGAGCGCGCTGACGGCCTCGTCGCACACGATGAGCTTGGGCTTGATGATCATGGCGCGGGCGATGCCGACGCGCTGGTTCTGGCCGCCGGAGAATTCGTGTGGGTAGCGGTTGATCCAGCCTGGCTCGAGTCCCACGCGCATCATCATGGCGCGAACTTCGCTCTGCACCTGCGCACGCGTCAGTTCGGGATGCAGCGTCACCAGCGGCTCGGCGATGGATTCCCCGATGGTCATGCGCGGATCCAGGCTCGCCAGCGGATCCTGGAACACGATCTGGAATTCCTTGCGCAGTGCCCGGACTTCCGGCCCATGCAGGTCGCTGAGATCGCGCCCAGCCCACACGACGGCGCCGTCGGTTTTCTCGATCAGCTTCATCACCGCGCGCGCCAGCGTGGACTTTCCGCAGCCGGATTCGCCTACGATGCCGAGCGTCTCGCCCTGGCGCAGCGAGAAGCTCACGCCGTCCACCGCGCGCAGCGGCTTTGTCCTTGAGATCGGGAAGCCGCCGATCTTGATCGGGAAATAGACCTTCAGGTCCTCGACGTCGAGAAGGCGTTTCTCCGCGCCTATGGTGGAAAGCGGCTGCAGCATCGCATGGCCATCGCGGACCGGCCGGTCGATGCGCGGCATCGCATCCAGCAGCGCCTTCGTGTAGTCGTGCTTCGGCGAATAGAAGACCTGGTCCGTTGTACCGCTTTCGACGACCTCGCCGAGGCGCATGACCTGCACCTTGTCGGCCATGCCGGCGATCACGCCCATGTCGTGGCTGATGAGGACGATGGCGGTCTTAAGCTCTTTCTTGAGATCGCGCATGATCTCCAGGATCTGCGCCTGCACCGTCACGTCGAGCGCCGTGGTGGGCTCGTCGGCGATCAGGAGATCGGGGCCGCACACGGTGGCCATCGCGATCATGATGCGCTGGCGCATGCCGCCCGAGAGTTCGTG